>JBILWX010000072.1:0-17434 GCA_044369655.1 Pirellulales bacterium | reverse complement strand
CGCTGGTTCTCGAACACCGCGTCCACCCACGTCCGCTCCAGCCGCACACTCATGACATCCAAGCCCTATTGTTTGTTCATCACGTCGTTTCTGCCGTATCCCACGGGTGGCGGCTCCGCGATGCGAGCCAGCATGGCCCTGGAAGTGCTGTCATCGCTCTTCTCCGTGATCGTCGTGCATGCGGAACTCTGGGAGAACCGCGAAGGCATCTTCGACGACGACTGGGTGCGGGCCCAATCCACGGCATTTTTTCGGATTCGGCCCCATCGGCTGCAAGACATCCGGCCGTTGGTGGAGGACTTCCTGACCGGCGAACCTGGCGGCGCAAAGCTGGAGATCGTCTATGCATTCCGACAGGTCGTCGCACCGATGGCAATCAGTTGCTTCAACGCGGCGGCATCCCGGCCCCGGGTCACGATCCTCGACCTCGACGATGACGAGTCCGCCCGCAACGAGCAGTTTGCGCCGCTGCACGAAGCCGCCGGCCAAGCGGACGTGGCCGCCAAGATCCGGGCCGAGATTCCGAGGATGAACCAGTTTCGCACCATGCTGATGCCCCGGTTCAACCATCTCCTGCTCGCCAACGCGGACGACTGCACGGCCCTCCGGTCGCGCCATCCGGGCCATTCGTTCGTCCATCTGCCCAACATCGTTCGGGAGCCGCAATCATCGGCGACCGCCGGCGTCCGCGACCCGCAGTCGATCCTCTTCGTCGGCTCGCTCGACTACCTGCCCAATGAAGACGCCGTCGCCTTCTTCGCCCGCTCCATTCTGCCACTCATCCGTGAGCAGGACGATCGCTCGACCTTCCGCATCGTGGGCGTGGGCCAGTCGCCGCTGGTCGCTTCTGTGAGCAGCCTCCCTGGCATGCAGCTGAACGGCGCCGTTGCGAACCTCGCGCCAGAATATGCCTCCGCCGGCATGCTCGTGGTACCACTGAGGGCCGGCAGCGGCACCCGCATCAAGATCCTGGAGGCGTTCCAGCACCGCACTCCCGTCGTCTCCACGACCAAGGGTGCGGAAGGCCTCGCCGTGACCAACGGCGAGCACCTCCTCATCGCCGACACACCGGAGGAGTTTGCGGCCGCTTGCCTGCGGCTATCAACCGACGACGACCTCTGCCGACGGCTCACTGAGAGGGCCCACGCGTGGGTCGTGCAGCACCATTCCATCGACACCGTGCGCCGGATCCTGCGCGAGTGCCTGGGAAACGTCACCCCATGTTGAACCACCCTCCGAGTTTGCCGGGCGTAGGATCGCAGTTCGACAGGGTGCTCGTGGGCACCCATCACAAATGCGGTACGGTCTGGATGATCAAGATATTCAGGGCGATCTGCGTCCGGCGATCCCTCGTCTTCTATGACGGGGAGCAGCGTCACCTGCCCCGACATTATGACGTTTTTTTCCAGGATCACAGCCAATTTGACTTCACCACCCTCGTCGGCCCACATCGAGGATTGCACCTTATTCGCGATCCTCGAGACCTCATCATTTCCGCCGCTTTTTACCATGAGGTGTGTACGACCGAACGCTGGCTCCGGCGACGCAGGTGGGCGTTTTATGGCAGGAGCTACCAGACATCGCTTGCACGCCTGCCGTCGCTGGAGGACAAACTCCTGTTCGAAATGATGCACAGTTCCGGTGCGACCATCCGCGACATGCTGGCCTGGAATTACGCGAATCCGAATTTCTACGAGGCGAAATACGAGGACTTGATAGCAGATGTGGCGTTGCGTCGGTTCCAGGATATTTTCGCTTTCCTGCGATTCCCGGAGGATCAGATGGACGAATTGCTTCAGATAGCCTTCGCCAACAGTCTGTTCTCGGGCCAGGTAACTGCCCCCCCGGGGCACATCCGGTCCGGGCAACCGGGCCAGTGGAGGATGTTTTTCACCAAAACAATCCACCGCCGATTTCTGGAACTCTTCGGGGATGTCCTCATCCGCCTGGGCTACGAACGAAACGACCAATGGTGCCCGTGACCCTGCGACGAGTCGCCGTCATCGTCCGCCCCCGGAGCCCGTGCGAAGCGGCCCCGCTTCGACCGACTCGATGCGGCCGTCTTCCATGTTCGCGATCCGGTCGGCGAACGAATAGACACGCGAGTCGTGCGTGACCACGATCACGGCCCGGTCGGGCTGCACCGCGATCTCCGAGATCAGCTCCATCGTGATCCGGCCGTTCTCCGCGTCGAGGGCGCTGGTCGGCTCGTCGCAGACGAGCAGCCGCGGCTCGTGCACGAGCGCCCGCGCGATCGCCACCCGCTGCTGCTGCCCGCCCGAGAGCTCGCTCGGCAGGTTCGCGAGCCGATCACCGAGACCGAGCTTGTCGAGCACCTCGCTTGCCGCCTCCACGGCCCGGGCCCGGTGCCAGCCGGCGATGAGCAGTGGCACGGCGGCGTTTTCCGCGGCGGTGAGCGACGGCAAGAGGTTGTAGGCCTGAAAGACGAAGCCGACGTTCTCGCGGCGAAACCGCACCTTACGGCCGCTCGACATCGCGACGAGATCCTGGCCGAGCACGACCACCTCGCCGTCCGACGGCTCGAGCGTGCCCGCCACGATCGAGACGAGCGTCGTCTTCCCGCAGCCGCTGGGGCCCGCGAGGATCAGCAGTTCGCCGTAGGCCACGTCGAGATCGACACCCCGCAGGGCCCGGGTCAACGAGCCGCCGGTCCCGAATTCCTTGGTCACGCCCCGCACCCGCACGGCCACGTCGGAGGTGTCGAGCACATCCCGAGCCTGGGCGGAGGGCAGATCTGTCGTGGCCATGGCGAGAAACCCTCCGGCGTTCAGCCGCGAAACACGATCGCCGGATCGACCACGAGCACCTTGCGGATCGACAGCAGGCTCGCCAGCAGCACGATGAGGAACACCGCCACGCCGGTGATCGCCAGCACCTGCCAGGGCATGAAGAAGGAAAGCCGCGAGTGGCCTTGGGCGACCGCGTAGCCGAACAGGGCGGCCAGGCCGACGCCCACGCCATAGCCCACCGCCCCCACCTGCAACGCCTGCGAGAGCACCATCAGCAGGATCGTCCAGTTGCTCGTGCCCATCGCCTTGAGGGCGCCGAACTGGCGGATGTTCTCCACGGTGAAGAGGTAGAACGTCTGTCCCGCGATCGCCGTGCCGACGATGAAGCCAAGGAACACCGTGATCGCGAAGTTGACCGGGATGCCCGTCTTGGCGAGATAGTAGCGGATCGTCTTCTGGATGAACTGCTGCCGCGTCACCGCCTGCAGGCCGGTCTGTGACTCGATCCGCCGGCAGACCTCCTCGGCCGGCACGCCGCGTTCGGCATCGGCCAGCACGAACGACAGCACCTTCCGCTCGGGCGGCGCGAAGAGCACGGCTTGGCTGTAGCGGGTGTAGATGATCGGAAAGCTCTGGAAGGTGCGGCTGGCCTTGGTGAGGCCGACGAGCACGGCCCGCCGGTCGTTCATCTCGAAGACGCGGCCGAGGCGATAGGGCTGGTTCGGCCAGATCCGCCGGTAGCCGGCGTCGTCCATGATCACGGCGTCGGGCGTGCGGAGGTCGGCGATCGATCCCATGAAGATCCCCTCCGGCGCGCCGACGAGCGTGGCGTCGTCGAGGCCGAGCAGGATCATCTGTTCGTAGGAGCCCTCTTGGAGCCGAGCCCGGGCGATCCCCTTGTAGAACCGCACCGCCCAGGCGACGCCCGGCACGCCCTTGACGCGAAAGAGTTCGGTGTCTGCCAGAGGCTTGATGTCGTCGACGAACTGGACGTTCTTGTCCATCACCCAGATATCGACCCCCTCCACGTCGCGAATCTGGCTGACGGTGAGTGACATGAGTCCGCAGAAGATCGACGACTGCTGCGCGATCAACAGCGCGGCGAACATCACCCCGAACACGATGCCGAGGTACTTGGCGCGATTTCCGATCAGCATTTTCCAGGCGACCCAGAGCATGGCGTGATTGTATCGAAAAATGGATCGGAAAATGGGACGCAGCTCTTTTCGACCCCTGCCCGTCAAGTTGACGGGCAGGGGTCGAAAGTCCATGCTTCGGCCACTCGAGACGATGCACCCGGGAGAGGGAACCGATGAACGATCGTGATCGGCAGCAGCGACTCTTCGTGGCGGCCATGGCCGAGAAACTGCGACAAGGCCGCATCGACCGCCGGAAGTTTCTTCGCGCCGCCGCCACAGCCGGCTTCGGCTTCGCCTCGGCGAGGTATCTCGCGGGCCCCGCACCGGCTGGCTCGCGGCTCCATGCCGCCGAGCCGGCGGCCACCGAAAGTGGTCTCACGGGCGAGCAGCGGCAGTTCCTCGCGGACGCGGGAAAGCGGTTCAAGGGCACGCGCATCAAGGTCGTCTCGGAGAACACGCCGCCGGGGTTGTCGATCGGCAGGATGATTCAGGAGGAGTTCACGCCGCTGACCGGCATCGAGGTCGACTGGCCGATGGTACCGCTCGACCAGGTGCTGGCCAAAACCGTGCAGGACACGATCGCCGGCGCCGACGGCAATAAGGGACACCACGACATCTTCTACTGGGACCAAGCCTGGCTGGCACGATTCGCCAACGAGAGCATCGGGGTCGAGGAACTGCTCGACCGCAAGGAGCTGGCCTATCCGGGCTACGACTTTGGCGACTTCCTCCCGCAGCTGGTGGAGGCGACGGCCAGTCACGGCGGCCGGATCGTCGGGGTGCCGTTCGACATCCCGATCTTCATCATGATGTACCGCAAGGACATCCTCGATGAACTCCGGCTGGCGGTGCCGAAGACCATGGGCGAGTATCTCGACACGGTCCGCGCGATCGACGAGGCCAAACGCGGCCAGGGCATCCACGGCACCGTCGGCCAGTGGAAGACCGGCCACTTCTCCCTGCAGTGCGATGCATCGGCGTGGATCTGGGCGCACGGCGGCCACCACTTCAACGCTGAAAATCGCCCCGACTACCTCACGGAGGGCAATGCGAAGGGGCTGCGCTACATGCTGGAACTGGGCCGGCACATGAGCCCGGACGTCCGCGGCTGGGACTGGGACGGACAGGCTACCGCCTTCACGCAGGGCCGGGCCGGGATCGTCATCTCGTGGAGCGAGTTCTTCCCCGCCTGCGACGATCCGGACCGCAGCCGGGTCGTCGGGCTGGTGGAAGCCGCCGACTGCCCGCTGGAGGATGCGAGGCTCTCGCGAAATCAGTGCGGCTTCCACGAAACGCCGGGCATCAGCCGCCAGGGCGGGTCGTGCCTGGCGCTGAGCAGGCATGCCCCCAATGCCGACGCGGCCTGGGTCTTCATGCAGTGGGCCACCAGCCCCGATGTGACCGCCCGGGCGAACGCCGACGGCGCCGACACGCCGATTCGCAGCAGCAATTACACCGATCCCCGCGTGCTGGCCAAGAAGCGGCCGGTGCGAGGAACGACCCGTCACTTCGACGTGACGCGGCGGGCGATCGAAAACCGCATGGGCACATCACCCCACCTGCCCGCCTGGGTGACACTTGCTGCCGAGGTCAACGCTGCCGAACTCGGCCGGCTGACGACCGGGAAGCAGGGCGTGGAGGAAACCCTCGAGGCGATCCAGAAAAAGACCGTGGCGTTTCTGGCCTCGCAGTGACCTTGATCCGGCTATGCTTCCGTCATGTTCGTCGTCGGGGTCTGCGCGATTGCCGCCACCACAACCAGAGACAGCGACGCTTGTTTCCCATCCCCTTCCCCTCGCAAAGGAGTCGACCACCATGGTGTCGTCACGGACCATCACCCGGAGCTTTCTGTTCCTCTCGATCGCCTTTGCCTGCGGCAGCGTAGCCCTCGCCCAGTCAGCCGCGGCCATCACTCCGGCCCAGGAAGCTGCCATCGAGGCGGGCATCAAGGATCTCTCCTCGCAGTGGTCGACCGCATACCTGAAGAATGACACTTCGATCCTCGAACGGATCTGGGCGCCGGACTTCGTCTACGTCGAGCCATCAGGCCACCGCTTCACGAAGGCGGAGGGGATCGCCGCGCTCAAGGCAGGTGGCGAGAAGCACACCGTCTCCGAGGCGAGTTCGATCGACGTGCGAGTGTATGGCGGCGGCACAGTGGCCGTCGACATCGGCGACTACAAAGAGGCCGGCAAAGACAAAGACGGCAAGCCATTCGAGCGCGCGTCGCGGTTCACGAATGTCTGGGTGCTCAAGGACGGTGCCTGGCGGTGCGTGAGCGGCCACGCGTCGGTGATCCCCACGAAGCCGTGATTTTGGCGGCTTGGGCAGGTGCGCCGCGTGCGACCGGAGCAGGCAAATAGCCCACGGCGGAGGGTTCGACCTGCATTCATCTGCTATCTTGTGGGGCCTCCGCAGCCACGACAATCAGGTGCATCCGTGCCAGGGCCGGCCGACACTGCCGCAGAGCCGATCGACGACGTCCGCATCCGAGAGATCCTCTCCCGCTGGTGGGGCTTCGAGACCTTGCGGCCGCTGCAGGCCGACGCCATCCGGGCGGCGCTCGCCGGCCGCGACTCGCTCGTGGTGATGCCGACCGGCGGGGGAAAAAGCCTCTGCTACCAGTTGCCGCCGCTGGTGAGCGAGACGACCGACGTCGTCGTCTCGCCGCTGGTGGCCCTCATGAAGGATCAGGTCGATGCCCTCGAGGCGATCGGCTATCCGGCCGCCGCCATCCACTCCGGACTCTCTCCCGACGAGCGGCGGCAGATCCGCGACCGGCTGGCGGCCCGCGAACTCCGGCTCCTCTTCACGGCGCCCGAGCGGCTCGTGAACTCAGGCCTGCTCGACCTGCTCGCGCAGGTGGGCGTGAAGCGGTTCGCGATCGACGAGGCCCATTGCATCAGCCAGTGGGGCCACGACTTCCGGCCCGAGTACCGGCAGCTCGCCCTGCTCCGCGAGCGGTTTCCAGCGGCGAGCATCCACGCCTTCACCGCCACCGCCACGCCCCGCGTCCGCGACGACATCGTCAACCAGCTCCAGCTCCGCGAGCCCGAGGTGCTCGTCGGCATCTTCGACCGGCCCAACCTCGTCTACCGCGTCGTGCCAAGGACCGACCGCATGGCGCAGACACTGCAGGTGCTCGGCCGGCATGCGGGCGAGGCCTCGATCGTCTACTGCATCTCACGGAAGGAGACGGAACGCCTCGCGGCCCGCCTGGCCGCCGAGGGGATTCTGGCACGGCCCTACCATGCCGGTCTCGACGCCAAGGAGCGTCACAAGACCCAGGAGGCCTTCTCGCGGGAGACGATCGACGTTGTCGTGGCAACCGTCGCCTTCGGCATGGGCATTGATCGCTCCGACGTCCGCCTCGTGTTGCATACCTCGCTCCCCAAGAGCCTGGAGGCCTACCAGCAGGAGACAGGCCGGGCCGGCCGTGACGGCCTCGCCGCGGAGTGCGTGCTGCTCTATTCGTCGGCCGACGTCTTCAGCTGGGAGTCGCTCGTGCGAAAGAGCGCCGAGGAGTCGGAACTGGAATCGGCCGAGGCGGAAAAGCTGATCGCCGGGCAGGTTGGCCACCTGCATGCCATGCGCCGGTATGCACAGGCCGCCCGCTGCCGCCACGCCGCGCTCTCCGAATATTTCGGCCAGGCCTACGGCACGGAGCCCTGCGCTGCCTGCGACGTTTGCCTCGACGAGACGGAGAGCCTTCCCGATTCGACGGTTACGGCCCAGAAGATCCTTTCCTGCGTGGCTCGAGTCGGCGAACGGTTCGGCGTGCGGCATGTCTGCGAGGTGCTGCGGGGCGCGAAGACGGAGGGCATCCAGCGGCACGGCCACGACCGGCTCAGCACCTTCGGGCTTCTCTCCGCGCTCGACCAGCGGGCCGCCGAGAACCTCGTGCACCAGCTGCTCGATCAGGATCTGCTCTCACGGAGCGGCGGGGATCGCCCCGTGGTCTCGCTCAACGCCCGCTCGTGGGAGGTGATGCGAGGCGAACGCCCCGTCGTGCTCGTCGAACCACGGGCTGGCACCACCCGCAAGGCGAAGGCCGACGTCGACGACTGGCAGGGAGTCGATCGCGATTGCTTCGAACGGCTCCGCAAGTGGCGGCGGCGGGTGGCCGACGCCCGCGGCAAGCCCGCTTGGACGATCCTCGACGACAAGTCGCTGCGGGCCATCGCCCGCGAGAAGCCGGCCTCGCCTGCCGCCCTGCTCCGCTGCAAGGGCATCGGCGAAAAGCGGCTGGCCGACTTCGGCGCCGCGGTGCTCGACATCGTCGCCGGCCGCGAGGCCAGCACCGAGTGAATTTCCACATCCATTCCCTCTGCTCCCATCCAAGCCCGAAGCGCACGCGAGGGAATCCGCGAGGGCCCGGAACCTGTTCCGAACAATCGAAAGACGTACGCACGACCCGAAAGAATAAAGTCATTGCCGGTACAGTTGACGGAAGCTACACTCGTCCGGGGGGGGCGGGGTGGTATCAGGTCGTTCGATCACACGGATTCCGTAACAAGCAGAGCCGAGAACCATGTGGGCCAATCTCACAAACCGGTCTCACGAGCAACCCGCGGCAACTCGAGCCGCCGCGGGGTTCACTGTGGTGGAGCTTCTGGTCGTCATCGCCATCATTGGCGTCCTCGCGGGACTCTTGTTGCCGGCGGTCCAGTCGTCGCGGGAATCATCGCGGCGGGCGGCTTGCGGCAACAACCTGAGGCAGTTGGGCATCGCCCTGCACTCCTACCACGGCAGCAAGAGCGAATTTCCGCCCGCCCGGCAGGCCACGCCCACGGTGTTCCAGGCATCGACTGCCTACTTCTTCGCCCGCAATGTCCACAGGATCGGCATCTACGACCCCCCGCTCTCGTTTCCGCTGGCCACCGACAGGATCGGGAGTTGGCTTCTGCGGGTGCAGCCGTTTCTGGAACTCTCCGAAATCGTGTCTCTCTGGCAGAAACCCCAGGTTCTCGATGAAATCTATGACGTGTTTCGCACTGTCAGCGCCACAAGGGTGCCGGTCTACAACTGCCCTTCGGACATGCAGGCGATCAAGGGTGGCATGACATTCTCTCTGCAATCAACCACCGATCCCGCCCCGGCCCCGCATCGCTACGGCCTGACGAGCTATCTCGGCGTCACCGGCAACGACGAACACGTGGACACAGACGGGTTCGCAAGCAACGCCACCAACGGAGTGTTTCCGACGGCCAGTTCGGGGACCGCGGCACGGATCCGTGTCACGATGAAAAAGATATCGGAGGGTCTGAGCAAGACGGTGATGGTGGGCGAACGGCCCCCTTCCTGGAACAACGCCTTCGGTCGCTGGCACATCACCGACTTCGACTCGGTGATGGCCACTCCCAACATGGAGTTTTCCATGATCCCCTACGGCCATGGTGGCCAGCCCTGTCCCTCACCCGGCTTTTACGGACCTGATTCACCGGGAAACCCCTGTTCCGCGACCCACTTCTGGAGCTTCCATCCAGGCGGCGGCCAGTGGTTGCTGGCGGACGGAGCCGTCAGGGGTATCGCCTACAGCGCGGCCACGACCGTGCTGCCGGCGATGGCGAGCATCGACGGGACGGGAACATACCAGTCCTACACTCGAGGAGGACAGGATTGAGCGTTCACCGTATCGGAGGATTGCCCTGGGATGAATTCATCGCCTTCCACGTCCGCGAGATTCTTGCCGGAACGGCGATCGCCATCGTGGCGGCCTTTTTCCTGTGGGGATACGCCCAGTCCCGCGAGAGGGGACTCTCCGGGGAGGTGTCATCGCACGGGAAGCCCGTGGTCTTCGGCACGATCACGGCGATGACGGCCGACAACCGGGCGTTCACCGCGCCGATCAAGCCCGATGGCACGTACGAAATCCGCGGCCTGCCACCCGGCGATGTCCGGATTTCCGTATCGAGTCCGAGTCCCGTGCCGGTCGTGCCTCAGGCGGTGCTCGCTGCGGAGCAGGAAGCCGCGACGCGGGCCGCGGCTGACGGCGACGGTTCCCGCACGCGGGGCCCGGGCGTTGCCGGGGTCCGCGGAAGCGGCAAGGGAGGGAAGCCGGCAGGGAGCCCTGCTGATGACCCACTGCTGTCGCTCTTTTCCGCGGATGGCAGCCCAGAGTCGCGTCTGCCGCCGCCGGCCGCCGCCGCCGGCTGGTTCAAGATTCCCGGGCAGTACGCCAACCCGAACACCTCGGGGCTGCGGGCGAGCGTCAACTCCAAAGGCAGGACGAAGCTCGACCTGAAAGTGGACTGAGCCGTCGCACGCATCGTTCCTCGTGCGAACTCGTGCGTGAGTCGGTCCGTCGCTTTGACGTTCTCCCCGTTTCTTGATCCATCCGGGATGTTAGGTTCTTTACCTTTGACATCACCAGAACGGGTGGGTTTTTCGGATGGGAAAGAAGCACTTTTCGGGAGAGCAGATCGCGTTTGCGTTGCGGCTGGCCGACTTCGGCGCCGCGGTGCTCGACATCGTCGCCGGCCGCGAGGCCAGCACCGAGTGAATTTCCACACCCATTCCCTCGGCTCCCATCCAAGCCCGCACGCCGGTTCCCCGTCCATCCAAGCCCGCAGCGCAAGCAAGGGGATGTGGGTTGCCCTCACACCTGCCGTGACGACCCTCAGCCTTCGCCCAAATACGCGTCGCGGACGCGGCGGTCGTGGGCCAGCTCCGCGCCGCTGCCGGTGAGCGTGATGCGGCCCGTTTCGAGGACGTAGCCCCGTGAGGCGAGCTTCAAGGCCGCGCGGGCGTTCTGCTCGACGAGCACCACCGCGATGCCACGGGCCGACAAACCCGCGATCACCTCGAAGATCTTCGCGACCACCAGCGGCGCAAGGCCCAGCGACGGCTCGTCGAGCAGGAGCAACCGCGGCCGGCCCACGAGCGCTCGCCCGAGCGCGAGCATCTGCTGCTCGCCGCCCGAGAGCGTGCCCCCCATCTGCCCCATGCGGCTGCCGAGCACGGGAAACAGGCCGCAGACCTCGTCGATGTCCCGACGCATCTCGGTCCGGTCGGATCGCGTGAAGCCGCCGAGTTCGAGGTTCTCCCGCACCGACAGCCGCGGAAAGATCCGCCGCCCCTCCGGCGAATGGCCGATGCCCAGACGCACGATCTCGTGAGGGGCGAGCCCCGTGACCGGCCGCCCCTCGAACCGCACCTGCCCGCCGCGGACGGGCACGACGCCCGAGATCGCCATCAGGAGCGTCGTCTTCCCGGCGCCGTTGGCACCGATGATCGCCACGAGTTCTCCCGCGGCCACCTCGAGCGACACCCTGTCGAGCGCCCGGATCGGGCCGTAGCCCGCCTCGAGGTTTTCGACCTCGAGCATCGGCGGCGTCGTGCTTCGTGCTCCTGCAGTGCTCATGACTCGGTGCCCAGGTAGGCCTCGATCACCTTCTCGTCCCGCCGCACCTCGGCGGGCGTGCCCTCGGCGATCTTTACGCCGTGGTCGAGCACGGCCACGCGGTCGCTGATCCGCATCACCACGTTCATATGATGCTCGATGAGCACCACCGTCACGCCGCGGTCGCGGATTCGCTCCACCAGCCGGGCCAACTCGTCGGTCTCGGACGGATTCATGCCGGCCGCTGGCTCGTCGAGCAGGATCAGTTTCGCACCGGTGGCGACCGCCCGCGCGATCTCCAGCCGCCGCTGGTCGCCGTAGGGAAGCTCGCCCGCGATCCGGTTGGCATCGCCGGCCAGGCCCACGAACTCGAGGCTCTCGACGGCCTGCCGCTGGGCCGCCGCCTCGGCCCGCCGATTCGCGGGGGAGCGGAAGAGCATCGCCGGCACGCCGCCGGGAATCGTGCGGTCGAGGCCGACGAGCACGTTTTCGAGCACGGTCATGTTGGAGAAGAGGCGGATGTTCTGAAAGGTTCGGGAGATGCCGGCGCGGGCCACGACGTGCGGCGAGCGGCGGCCACGGTTCCAGACGGCGATCGTGCCGGCGGTGCCGAGCAGCCAGCCGGCAAGGAGCCCCAGCCAACCCCGGCGACGCACCCGCGCCTTGCCGGCGGCCAGCCGATCGAGCACTTCATCCTTGATGTGCGGCCTGCCCGCGGCCGACTCGGCCACGCCGGCCAGGTCGGTCGTGTCGGGCACGGTGCCCGGCCCTGCCCGGCGGGCCGTCACCTCCGCCTGCAGCGCATTCCGCACCGCCCTGGCTTCGGCGAGATCGCGTTTGATCGCCAGCACATCGGTGCCGTCGGCACTGACCACCCGCCACTTGCCCGCCATCTGATCGATCGCCAACTCGGCCCGGAAGTAGCCCCGCAGGCGGTCCGCGGCGCCCGCGAGCGTGAACCGTTCGCCGGTGATCATGCCCCGCTTCACCACCGCCAGCCAGAGCCGGTCGACGTCGACGGCGGCGGCGGCGAAGAGCAGGCCGGTGAGCAGCCCGATGCCAACCGCCGACCAGAACGTGCCCGCGGTGAACGACCGCTCCAGCCGGTGCCCTTCGAATCGCACCGACCCGCTCGTGGGGGAGTAGATGCCGCTGATCGTGTTGAAGGCGGTGGTCTTGCCCGCGCCGTTGGGGCCGATGACCGAGACGATGCTCCCCGGCGGCACGGCCAGATCGAGTTCCGATACGGCCACCAGGCCGCCGAACCGCACCGTCACCCGGTCGAGGTCGAGCAGCGGCGACCCGGCCACGCCCAGCAGGGGCGAACCGGCCGCAGCCGACGACGACGGAGAAGGCGACGCTGATTCGGACTGCCGGTTCATGCATGCTCCTCGTGGAGTTCGGCGGCAAGCCGCCGCGAGGGCACGAGCCCCTCCGGCCGATACCGCATCACGAGCACGAGCGCCAGTCCGAAGATCGCCAGCCGCCAACCGCTGAAGGAGAGCAGGCTCGACCCCGACGGATTGATGTTCATCTGCTGGATCCAGGAATCGGCCCACGGCGCCAGCACCGTGTCGAAGCCGACGAGGATCGCCACGCCGAGGATCGTGCCGGGGATGCTGCCGAGCCCCCCGAGGATCACGGCACAGAGCACCATGATCGAGCGGTTGAAGTCGTAGGCGTTGGGATCGGCGGTGGTCGAAAGGCTCGCGGCATAGAGGCAGCCGGCCAGCCCGGCCACCGCCGACGACATGGCGAAGGCCGACAGCTTCACCCGCGTCGCCGAGATGCCCATCGCCGAGGCGGCCAACTCATCCTCGCGGACCGCGACCCACGCCCGGCCGAGCCGCGACTGCTCGAGCCGCCGCATCGCCACCACGACGCCGGCGAGCGCCAGCAGGGCGAGGTAGTAGAACCACCGCGGATCGATGGCGAACGCGAGCCCCAGGTCGATGCCGCCGACCTGCACGCCGGCCCCGGGGGGCGGCACCGGGTTGAGGCCCTTCATGCCGCCGGTGATCTGCTCGAGGTTGCGGAGCGTCACCTTCACCACCTCGCCGAAGCCGAGCGTGACGATCGCCAGATAATCGCCGCGGAGGCGGAGCGTGGGCGCGCCGAGCGCCAGCCCGATGCCCGCCGTGACGAGCACGCTCAGAATCGTCGCCGCCAGAAAACCGATCTGAAACGGATACATCGGCACCGTGAGGATCGCCATCAGGTAGGCGCCGATGCCGAAAAACGCCGCGATGCCGAGATGGACGAGGCCCGTGTAGCCCACCATCACGTTGAGCCCGAGCGCCAGGATGCAGTAGATGAAGAGCGTGGTCACCTGCCCGCCGAGCGCGCCGCCGAGCGCCGGCACGAGGAGCGGTGCGACCGCCAGCACCGCCAGCGTGACGAGCTCCCAATTCTCCCGCAGAAAAAAGGGGACGCGACTCATTTCCCGGCCGTCGGAGGCGGCACGGCCTTGGCCGGGTTCACCGGCCAAGGTGCTGCGCAGAAATGAGTCGCGTCCCCTTTTTTTGTTCACTACACCTTCTCCTTCGTCCTGCGTCCCAGCAGGCCTTCCGGCCGGAACACGAGGATCACGATCAGGATCGCGAAGACGATCGCGCCGGTCCAGCGTTCGCCGACATAGGCGCTCGACAACGACCGCACGAGCCCGATCACGAGCCCCCCCACGACCGCTCCGGGAATGCTGCCGATGCCCCCGAGCACCGCGGCAGTGAATGCGTAGAGGCCGTTTTGGAATCCCATCTGGAAGCCGATGGTGTTGATGTAGAGCCCGTAGATCACGCTCGCCGCGCCGCCGAGCGCCCCGCCGATGAAGAAGGTCGCGGCGATCACGCGGTCCACGTCCACGCCGACGAGCGCCGCCGCGGTCGGATCCTGCGACACCGCCCGCATCGCCCTGCCCAACCGGGTCGTCTGCACCAGGAGCGACAGCGCCAGCATCAGCGGCACGACAACCACCAGCACGAGCAGGTCTTTCCAGGTGAACTGCAATCCCTCGCCCGGCAGCAGGTTGGTGGAGGGGAGCAACTCTGGAAACGAGCGGTCGGAGGGGCCGAGCCAGAAGAGCCCGATGTTCATGAAGATGAACGACACGCCGATCGCGGAGACGAGCGGGGCGAGTTTCGGAGCATTTCGCAGCGGCTTGTAGACGATCCGGTCGACGCAGACGTTGAGCGTGCCGCAGAAGAGGCCGCAGGCCACGATCAAGACCGCGATGCCCAGCCAGGTGGCCGCCGGCCCCGCAGTCGCGAGGCCAAAGGCCGTCACCAGCGACAGGGCCAGGCAGGCCCCCAGCATGATCAGGTCGCCGTGCGCGAAGTTGATCAGGCCGATGATCCCGTAGACCATCGTGTAGCCCAGTGCCACGAGCGCCACGAGCGCCCCGTTGGTCAGTCCGATCAGGCACTGCTGGAGGAAAAACTGGGCGGACACGGGCGGGGCTTTCAGAGACGGTCGGACGGAAACCGGGGGCGGCCAGCCGAACCGGAGTTTTACCGCGCGGCGTCTGCCGGTGCAGCGCCAGCTGCGGTTCCGCTACCGGACGGTTCACTATCGACCCCGCCGCCCTCGTCACTGGCGTCCAGAATCTCCTCGAACTCGAATCGGCCGTTTTTCACGACGCTGACAGTGAGCGTCCGCATGGTGGTGTCGCCGTTGGCGTCGAAGCCCCAGTGCCCAAGGGCCCCGTCGAAGTCGCGGATCGCCAGAGCCGCGTCGGAGATCGCGCGACGATCCTTCGTGCCGGCCCGCCGGATCGCCTCGAGCGCCACGCAGGCGGCCTCGTAGCCGTAGACGGCATACGCTTCGGGCGTTTCGTGATACTTCGCCCGGTAGTTTTCCACGAAGGCGTGTCCCTTGCCGGTCAGCTTCTCCGGAGGCAGCCCGCCGAACGTGACGAAACACCTGCCCTCCAGGTTCGCGGCCCCGGCCGAGTCGATGAACACCTGCTCGCGGCAGCCGTCGGGCACCATCAGGATCGCGGTGATGCCGGCGCTGGCCATGTCCTTGGCGAGCTGCCCTCCCTTGCTCTGCGTGGTGCCGCCGAAGTAGACGAGGTCGGGCTTCAACGCCTTGATGCTCGCCATCAACGACTTGAATTCCTGCGCCTTGGCATCGATCGAGTCGTGATCCAGAACCTCGATGCCGATCTCGCGGCACCGCTCGTCGAAGAGGTCGGCGAGGCCTTTTCCGTAGACCTCGTTGTCGTCGAGGATGCAGACGGTCTTCACGCCGCGGCGTTTGGCCCAGTCGGCCGACAGCGGCCCCTGCAGATCGTCGGCGGGCACCACCCGCGTGTAGTTGAGCCGCCCGGTGGGACGGTAGACGTCAGGCTCCCCCGGCTCCCCGAGGCCGGGCTTCGTGAGCCCCACCGCCGTGTTCGCGGGCGACACCATCAACAGGTCGCCCAGGTTCAAGATCGGCATCGACACCTTCGCGGCGCCGGAATTGAACGTGCCGATGTAGGCCACCACGTCGGGATCCTGGAGTGCGCGGCGGGCATTGGCCGCCTCCGCCTCGCTCGTCCACTGGCCGGCCGCGGCCGTGGAATCGTCGAGGTCGAGATACTCCACGCGATAGGGCCCGGCCTTGCCTCCGGCCTCGTCGATCGCCATGCGGATGCCCCGCACGATCGTGTCGGACTGCTGCTTCGCGCTGCCGGTCCGCGGCAGACTGGAAACGATGGTGACGAGCGTTGGATCGGCTGGCCGGCAGCCGCCAAGAAGCAGGCCGACGAACAACCACACCACGGTCTGAATGCGTGCGTTCATGCACTGTGAATGTAGAAGCCACGGAGAAGAGCCGTCAAACCGGCGGTTCGGGGCTGCCCGTGCCCCGTCGCCGGACGTTCGCTACGGCCATCCTGGCCTTCGCTCACTCGATGCTGACTGCGCTTCGGCATCCTGCCTGCGCTGGTCAGCAACGCCGGCTCTCGGGACATGGGCAGCCCCTCACGGATGATTCCGAGTCCCCATAAAAAGCCCGGAGCGGAAGCGACGGGACGTGCGTTGCCCCCTACCGTTTCACCAACCGCCACGCTCTGTGGATCCGCTCGTTCCTGAAGTCCTCGGGAATCGTGCGGTTGGTGATCTCACGCAGGGTGTAGAGGGCCGACAGCCGCTCCTCGGCGAGGTGAAACCGGCGGAAGTTCGTCGAGAAGTAGACGACGCCCCCGGCGGTGAGATTCTTCGCGACCAGGTCGAGGAGCTCCGCGTGGTCGCGCTGGATGTCCCACGGCGTCTCGCTCTTCGCCGACCGCGAATAGGTCGGCGGATCGACCACCACCAGGTCGAACGCCGGCTCGCCGCGATTGGCACGGTGTTCGAGAAACGCCCGGGCCTCGTCCCGCACGATCCGGTGGCGGCCCGCGTCCTTGAAACCGTTCTTCGCGAGGTTCGTCCGCGTCCACTCGAGATACGTGTTGGAGAGATCGACGCTCACCGTCTCCTTCGCCCCGCCAGCCGCCGCATGGACCGAAAAGCTGCCGGTGTAGCAGAAGAGGTTGAGCATCCGTTTTCCCGAGGCCTCCGCCCGCACCATGGACCGGGTCTGGCGATGGTCGAGGAAGAGCCCCGTGTCGAGATAGTCTGAGAGGTTGACCTCGAACGACAGGTCACCCTCCTTCACGGTGAGCACGGCCTGCCGCTGGTCGACCTTTTCATACTGCCCGCCATCCCGCTGACGTCGACGGATCTTCAGGAACGTCTGCATCGGCGGCACGCCCAGCTCGACCGCCGCGGCCTCGATCATCCGGTCGAGCCAGACGTCGTGCTCGATATCGGTGCGGTCGTGTGGCCGCTCATACTCGGCCGCGTGGAGCCAGCCGGCATACCAGTCGATCACCAGCGGGATCTCGGGGATGTCGCGGTCGTAGACGCGGAACGCCTCGATCCCCTGCCGGCGGGCCCACTTGGAGAGATGCTTGAACCGCTTGGCGAGCCGGCGGCGGAAGTCGCCGATCTGGTCGTCGGTCGTGCGGCCACGCGGCCGGCCCGGGGCAGGCGATCGCGCAGACGCCGGGGCATTGAAGCCATCCGCATCGTCGCCGGGACGGTACGAGTTGTCTCGCGGGGGCAGGATAGCCCCATGCTCGCCATCCTCGTCCCGATCCCGTCGCTCAGCATCGGGGGTGCCTGTGCCTCCCAGGAGTGGAGGGATGTCACGGCGTCTGATCTCGACCTCCAGGAGCC
>JBILWX010000188.1:0-5435 GCA_044369655.1 Pirellulales bacterium | reverse complement strand
GGCGTCGTAGGCATAGAGCGGCGTGCCATGCTCGCGGGCCAGATCAGCCACGCTCACGCCGGCGATCTGCGTGCGGATGCCCGACGGGACGGCACTGCCCGACAGGTGGGCAGACGGGTGGGAACCGGAGGATGGGTGGCTGTTGGTGATCACGGATGGCTTGGGGTGATAGTGAGGAAAGAAAAGACGCGGTGAGCGAGTCGTGCGGTCCGACGCTTGTGTGCGACGTGCACGGAAGTAGCCCGGCCCCGCTTATCGCGCGGGCGCCGGGATGGGAAAACCGTTCGGGATCGGCAGCCCCGGCGGGATCGCCTGGCCGCCGGCATTGGCAGCCCCGGCACCGGCCGCGACCGCTTTGACCGCACTGCCATCGACGGACAGACGCGTCGCCACGCCCCGCTCGATCGGCCGGACGAGCAGCCGAACATTGCCGTCCGACTGGTCGCCGCCATCGTCTTGCGAGCCGGGAACAGCCTCCGCGGGCAGGGCGCCCCGATCGGCGGCAAAGGCGAGCACACGCTGCAGCGACACATCGATGCCGGCGATCGGCTTGGACTGGGGATCGGCCTTCGCATCGGCACCGAGCACGGCGGCCACCCGCTGCCGCGGATCGCCCCCCGCCATCAGAAACGCATAGTCGGGGGTGACGGCCAGTGTCAGGTCGAGCGATCTGCCGAGGCTCTCCGCCGCATCGGTCCCACTCAGGTCGACGGTGATGGTGTGCAGGTTCGTCGCGTCGACCTTGCCCGAGTCGAAGGCGACAGTCACGCCCGGCGGCAGCAGACGCGTGCCCCCGTTCTGGCCGCCGAACGATTTCTTGACGCGGTTTTCGAGGGCCGCGCCATCCTTCACGCGCATGCCCGCCGTGATGGCGGGCAGGGCAGTCGGCTTGGCGGCTGCGGTCGTGTCGACGCAGAGGGCGGCGTCGATGCCGCCGGTGGCGAGCACCGACGCGATCGTCTCGCGGAACAACAGCGACAAGGTCTTCGTCAGCGGATCGTTGCTGTCGGGAGGCAGGGCCTGATCGAGCAGGGCGAGCACCTCCTGGCGGGAGGCCTCGGGAACCGGCTGCACCAGGTGTGCGGAGACCGCGGGGCGCTTGCCATCGGCGGCCGGCGGCAGGGGCACGGACGACTGCCCCTTGTCGGAGCCTTCCATCGCCATGGCTGCAGGCGAACCGGGCACCGCCACGGTGCGGTTTTCGATGAACATCCTGTCTTTTTCGGTGTCGATCGCGATCCCGAACGCCAGCGACTCGGTGTCGGCCAGGCTGTCGAGCACGGCGGCGAGTGCGCGGCCATCCAACTGCTGGCCCTGTTCGCCTGCGGTGGCCGCCCCCTGTTCGATCAGCATCCGGAGCTGCATGCGGAGCGGTTCTGGAAGCAGATGGGGAAACAGTTCGATGCCGAGCGTGTAGTTTTCCGAGAGCGGGGCAAACAACGGTGCGGGGTCGACCGCCTCCACGTCGAAGCCCTGCGGCGACACGATGGCCCAGCCATCCTTCTCCACCATGTCGAGGGCGATGCCGCTGGGCAGCGTGAGGCTCCGGGCGTCGCCCGACTGCTCGGTGGGGCCGGTCACGGCCTGCAGCGACTCGAGCAGCTTGTCGAGGCTCTTGACCGGCACGAAGCCATGCACGGCGATGTCGTCACCGTCGGTCGTCACGACCGCGCCGAGCGGCCGCCTCACGTCGAGCCCGGCCAGCCCGCGGCCCTGCGTGGCCATGAGCAGCACCGACTCGAGCATGCCGGCAAGGCCGGGCTGGCCGACCTGGGCCCCGAGCCAGCCGAACTGCTTCTTCAGATCGGCGTAGCTGTCGCACGTGACGACTGCCAGGACCGTCCGTTCGGCGGCGTGGGCCGACGCGTGGCCATTCCAGCCACAGAGTTCGCCGGCAAGAAGGCCCGCAACGACGGCACCGGCAATGGCGGCGCGGACCGTTTTTCGCACCGTCTCATGCAGACCACGATAGCTGGCAGGCAGGCACGACATGAACAATCCCTCACGAACGGGCAGCGGTGGGTTCGGTTCTCCGCAACTCCGCGGTGAGTCCGACCGACCGTAGCTTACCAGCCTTCTGCCGAAACCTGTATTCTCTAGCGGATGCAGCCGCTCCCTCCCGGTTACGAGCCCGGCTCTCCGCCCTCTCCAGCGGCGCCCGCTGCTGCGCCGGCGGTGGGCCGACCGCCGATGCGGCTGCAGGCGCTCCTCTTTGTGCTCACCTGCATCACCACCTTCGCGGCGGGCGTATCGGGCTGGCAGGCCGAACTGCTCGGCTTCGACGACCAGTTCAGCCTCCAGATGGCGGAGCACTGGCAACGCGGGCTTTTTTATATGGTGGCGGTCATGGCGGTGCTCGGGGCCCATGAAGCGGGCCACTTCATCGCGGCCTGGCTGCACGGCATCCCGGCCACGCTGCCCTTTTTCATTCCCGTGCCGGTGCTGCTCACCGGCACGATGGGTGCCGTGATCGGGATGGAAGGCTCCCGGGCCAGCCGTCGTCAGCTCTTCGACATCGCGCTGGCCGGTCCGCTGGCCGGGCTCGTGGTGGCCCTGCCCGTGCTGGCCGTCGGCCTGTTCCTGGGCGAGCCCGCGAAGCACAGTCCCTTTGCCATGCCCCCCTTGGCCCGCGGTCTCCTCGGACTCGTCCGTCCCGACATCGCCGCCGGCGCGACGATCGTGCCCAATGCCCTCTTCATGGCGGGCTGGGTGGGCCTGCTCGTGACGGGCCTCAACATGATCCCGATCAGCCAGCTCGACGGCGGCCACGTGAGTTATGCGCTCTTCGGCCGGCGGGCCCACTGGATTGCACGGAGCATTTTGATCGCGTCGATCGCCGCGATCGTGATCCTCGGCCGCACCAACTGGATCGCGATGGTGGTGATCGTGACGCTGCTGGGCACCGATCATCCGCCGATCCGCGCCGACGGCCGGCCGCTGGGGCTGGCCCGCACGGTGCTGGGCGTGCTCTCGTTTCTGATCCCGATCGTGACCTTCATGCCCGAGCCGCTGCTATTGTAGATGGGTTCGTTGACGCTCCCGCCCCGGATGCCCACAATTCAGTGTCTCGCCCCGCCGCATCACCGCTCCCGTCCCGGCAGGACAAACCCCCGGCAGGACAACCCAGAGGAGGATTCCCATGAACGGCACCCCCAATTTTGTCGAGCAGGATGATCCCGAGGTCTGGTCGGCGATCGCCGCGGAACAGACCCGGCAGCAGGACGGGCTGGAGATGATCGCCAGCGAGAATTTCACGAGCGCCGCCGTCATGCAGGCGGTCGGCAGCGTGCTCACCAACAAATATGCCGAAGGCTACCCCGGCCACCGCTACTACGGCGGCTGCGAATTCGTCGACAAGGTGGAGGACCTTGCCCGCGAACGGCTCAAGGCCCTCTTCGGCGCCGAGCACGTCAACGTGCAGCCGCACTCCGGCAGCCAGGCCAACTCGGCGGTCTACCTCACCGCGATCCAGCCGGGCGACACCGTGCTCGCCTTCGACCTGGCCCACGGCGGCCACCTCACGCACGGGATGAAGCTCAACAGTTCGGGCATCCTTTACAAGTTCGTCCACTACGGCGTCCGCCGCGACAATCAACTGCTCGACTTCGATCAGATCGCGAGCCTCGCGCGGGAGCACAAGCCGAAGCTGATCGTGGCGGGCGCGAGCGCCTACCCGCGCGAGATCCCGCACGGCCGGTTCGCCGAGATCGCGCGGGAGGTGGGCGCGAAGCTGATGGTCGACATGGCCCACTACGCCGGACTCGTCGCCGCCGGCATCCACGACAATCCGGTCCCCGTGGCCGACTTCGTCACGAGCACCACCCACAAGACCCTCCGCGGCCCGCGGGGCGGCATCGCCATGTGCCGCGCGGAAAATGCCAAGGCCCTCGACCGGTCGGTGTTTCCCGGCACGCAGGGCGGCCCGCTCATGCACGTGATCGCCGGCAAGGCCGTGGCTTTCGGCGAGGCGCTCAAGCCCGAGTTCAAGCAGTACGCCCAAAACGTCGTCGACAATGCGCGGACGCTGGCGGCGGCGCTGGCCTCCGGCGGCGTGAAGCTCGTCAGCGGTGGCACCGACAACCATCTCATGCTCGTCGACGTCACGCCGCTGGGCATCGGCGGCAAGCTGGCCGAGGAGGTGCTCGACCGCTGCGGCATCACCTGCAACAAGAACATGATCCCCTTCGACGAGCGGAAGCCGATGGACCCCTCCGGCATCCGTCTGGGCACGCCTGCCCTCACCACCCGCGGCATGGGCACGGCTGAAATGAAGCAGATCGCGGCCTGGATTCTCCGCGTGCTGAAGTCTCCCGGCGACGCTCAGCTGATCGTGACGACGAAGGGCGACGTGGCGGAGCTGGCCGAGCAGTTTCCAGTTCCCGCGGCGAAGCTCGATGCGGCGCGGCTCGAAGTGGCGTCGCGATGAGTGTGCAAAGCACGCAACGACCGCACCCGAAGGCGGGTGACGCCGGCGGACGCGTGGTGCGGATCGGGCTGGTGCAGTCGGCCTGCACGACGAACCGCGACCACAACATCGCGCAGGCCCTCGCCGGCATCGGCGAGGCGGCCCGTGGCGGCGCCGAGGTCGTCTGCCTGCAGGAGCTCTTCGCGGGGCAGTATCCCTGCCAGGCCGAGGATCACGGAAAATTCGCCGAGGCGGAGGGGGTGCCTGGGCCGCTCACCGAGCGGCTGGCCGCGGCGGCCAGAGAGCATGATGTCGTGCTCGTGGGGAGTGTCTTTGAACGTCGGTCGCACGGCCTGTTCCACAACACGGCGGTCGTCTTCGACCGCGACGGGTCGACCGCCGGCCTCTACCGCAAGATGCACATCCCCGACGACCCGCATTACTACGAGAAGTTTTATTTCGCGCCCGGAGACACCGGCTTCATGGCGGTGCCGACGAGCCGGCTCCAGGTGGGTCCGCTCGTCTGCTGGGACCAGTGGTATCCGGAAGCGGCCCGCCTGACGGCCATGGCCGGCGCGGAGGTGCTCTTCTATCCCACGGCGATCGGCTGGCTCGACGGCGAGGAAGATCTGCACCGCGAGCAGTATGAATCGTGGGACACGATGCTCAGGAGCCACGCGATCGCCAACGGCGTGTTCGTGGTGGCGGTGAACCGCACCGGCCGCGAAGGGCAATTGCGGTTTTGGGGCGCGAGCGTCGTCTATGCCCCCAACGGCGAACGGCTCGTGATGGCGAGCCACGACGCCGCCGAGACGATCGTGGTCGAGTGTGATCTCGCCCGGATCGAATGGTCGCGGACGCGGTGGCCCTTCTTTCGCGACCGCCGCATCGATGCCTACGACAGTCTGCTGAAGCGCTGGGCCCAAAAAGGGGACGCAGCTCATTTCCCACCTGCTGCGAGGGCGGTGCCGGCAGACAAGGCGGGGAAATGAGCTGCGTCCCCTTTTTGCACGCGGAAGGCCATCGGCTC
>JBILWX010000071.1:0-17595 GCA_044369655.1 Pirellulales bacterium | reverse complement strand
CGACGCCCCGTTGCATCATGCCCCCGGACCGGTGGCCGCCGTGCATGCCAAGTGGGAAAGCGACTGCAATGCCTGCCACGTTCCCTTCTCCCCGATCAAGGACAACACCTGGCTGTCGACGGCGGCGACGCGGCAGGCGATGGACGGGAAGTGCGAAGCCTGTCACCGCGGCCCCGCCCATCATCCCCTGCAAGTGGCCGCCGAAGTGGGCTCGTGCGCGTCGTGCCATGCCGACCACCGCGGCCGCGGCGCCGACATCTCCCGGGTCGCCGACCGGACGTGCACGGCCTGTCATGGAAACATCACCGCCCACCGGATCGTGGAGACCGCCGTGACGCCTTCCGCGGTCACGGCTCCGATCACCAGGTTCGACAGCGAACACCATCCCGCGTTCGCGGGACTCGCCTCCGATCCGGGGCGGCTGAAGTTCTCGCACGGCCGCCACATGCGGGCCGGCTTGACGTTCGGTCCGCAGACCACGGGGACTGCGTCTGCCAGGGCGTGGACCTACGGCATGCTCGCAGCGGCAGACCGCGGTCGCTACCAGCCCGCGGCCGCAGCGGAGCACGATCTCGTGCAGCTTTCGTGCGCGTCGTGTCACGAGTTTGGCTCGTCGTTGCCACCTGACGCCGTGCGAACCCTGCCCGCCGCTCTGGCCGCGGCGCCGCCGGGAGCCTATGCCCTGCCGGTCGAATTCGACCGGCACTGCGCGGCCTGCCACCAGTTGCCCTTCGAGGGTCTCGCCGGCGAGCCGCGGGCAGCGTCCGGAAGTGGCGACTCGCAGGACGACCTGGTGATGGTCACACCGGATGCGGTACTGCCGCACGGCCTCGACGCCGCCGGCATGGCCAGGTTTCTCGAGTCACGCTATCTGAAGGATGCGTTGGCAGGCGACGCCTCGCCGCTCGAGGAACCACTCGTGCGGCGGCCGCTGCCCGCGGCACGGCCCACCGAAGCCGCCGGCCCGCGGGTGCGGTCGCTCGTCGAAACGCAGGTGAAGCGGGCCCTGACCTTTGCGCGTGGGACCTGCGAAAAGTGCCACGAAACCCTCTCGTCGCCCCTGGCCGCCGCGGCCCATATGCTTCCGGGAGCGGGAACGGAGGCACAGCCTGCTTGGTTCGCCGTGGCGCCGACCAACGTTCCCAGCATCTGGCTCACGAAGGCACGATTCGACCATCGGCCGCATCGGGCCTACGACTGCCGCGAGTGTCATGCCGCCGCCGCCCCCGAGGAGACCGCAGAGGCTGGTAGCAGCCGGTTGAGTCAGGCAGCGACGCCGCCCGTCGGGTCGCCACTCGACAACGGCATCGTGATGATCGCGGGGCGCGAATCGTGCACGGCCTGCCACGCACCTGCGGCGCACGATCCTGCGACCGGCAAGCCGGTCGGCGGGGCGCGGTTCGACTGCGTCGAGTGCCATGGCTATCACGGGCTGGGACCGCATCAGGCCCTCACCGGCGTGTCACCGGTCGCGGACGCCGCCGGAGCGCGGCGAGGAGGCGCGACAGATGGCCTTCCCCACTGACCGGCACGACGTGCCGGCGCCATCCGCTCCGACCGTCGCCATCAGCGGCCGTCTCGGCATGCCCGGGGCGATCGCGCTGACGGCTCTCGTGCTGGGTGTGTCGCTGGTGTGGCTGCGCTGGTCGCCCTCCGGCGCACGCCCGCCGGGGAGCCATGCGGCGACGGGGGTGGTGGCGAGGCCGGTGCAACCGCCGCGGGCCCTGCTCGGTGCCGGCAGTTGCACCTCTGCGGGCTGCCACGCCGCCGCCGTGGAGGGCCATGCGGCCTGGCAGAGCAGCTACACCGTCTGGGCGGCCCGCGACCCGCACGCACGGGCCGAGCGGGTGCTCCATGAGCCGCTGGCGACGCAGATCGTGGCGTTGCTGGCCACTCGAGATCCCTCCCGGCCGCCCGTGCCGGCCCACGAGCACACGGCGTGCATCGGCTGCCACGCGACGGGCCGCGGCCCGCTCGCGCACGAAGGCGTCGGCTGCGAGTCGTGCCACGGACCGGCCGGCGACTGGCTGGTGGCTCACACGCTGCCGGGCTGGCGCACGGCGGGCAACACGCTGGGCATGGTCGATCTCGCCGATCCGTTCGTCTGCGGGCAGCAGTGTGCGGGCTGTCACGTGGGCGGCCCTCCCACGGCCGACGGGCTGCCGCGGGAGGTGAGCCACGACCTGATCGCCGCGGGGCATCCCCGGCTCGCCTTCGAACTTCGTTCCTTCAAGCAGGCGGAGCCGCCCCATTGGCGAGATCGCTTCGCCGCGATGGCGGCGGCTGAAGCCAAACCGGGGTCGCCGACCCTCGACCCGCTCGACGAATGGGCGCTGGGCCGTCTGGGGGCGGTGCATGTCTTTCTCGACCAGATCGCCCGACAGGCGGAGGCGTCGACGCGGCCACGGCCCGGCGCGACGGCCGACACGTGGCCCGAGTTCACGGCCTTCGACTGCTACGGCTGCCATCGACCGCCGGTCGCCGCTGTCGATCGCGGCGACTCCCCGCGCGACGTGCCGCGGCACACGCCACCGGGCACGCCCCGGCTGGAGCCGCTGCACTGGGCGTTGCTCGACCTCGTGCTGCCCGCCGATGCCGCAGCGCGGCTGTCGGCATTCCGCGCCGAGGTGGAGGGCCGCTGGTGGGAGCGGCCCGACGCGGCGACGATCACGGCCTGTCTCGATGCGATCGATGCCGCGCGGGCCCACGTGCATCCGGCGTTCGAGTCCGCCGCCGCCGGTGCGTTGGCACGTCGGGTGGTCGACGAGGTCGATCCCGAGACGTGGGACGACGCCGCCGCGGCCCACGCCGCCCTCGAGGCCGTTGTGGCCCGCGCCGTCGCCCGCGGCACGCCGCGACAGGCGCTCGACAACGCCATCGCACACCTGGAAACGCTCCGCGGGCTCCTGGAATTCCCCGCCAGCACGGCCGGCCGCCCGGAACGGTTCGACAGCCCGCACCAGTACGATGCCCGGGCGGTGGCCACGGAACTCGAGGCGATCACCGCCGCCCTCGAGGCGGTGCGGTAGTCGGCCGCGGTCGCACCGGCATCCCTCGCTCGCGCGTCGGGCTCGCATGGAAGCCCGTCCTCATCCAAGCCCGCAGCGCACGCAAGGGAATGCTCGCCCCGATTCGTTCAGTGCGTCACCGCCTCGCGGCGGGCCGACACGATCCGCAGCAGTTCCTGCCCGCTCATGCGGAAGGCGGCGTTGTGCGGACAGGCATAGACGCAACTGGGGTCGTCTTCCGGCCCCACCAGATCGCGGCACAGGTCGCAGGTGGTGGCCACGCGGCCTTCTTCCTCCTGATGCATCGAGATGTTGCCGTACGGGCAGTTCGTCGAACAGAGACCGCAGCCGATGCAGTGGTCCTCGATCACGATCTCGACCGCGCCGGGATGATTCTCGCGCGGCTTGCGGTGAATCGCATCGACGGGGCAGCCGACCAGGCAGTACGGATCGAGGCAGGAGCGGCAGGAACTGGCCACGAGATAATTCTCGAACCGCAGGCCCTCGCGGATCAGCCGCGTGACGCCCTCGTGGGTGTCGGAGCAGGCCCGCGTGCACTCGTCGCACCGCGTGCAGCTCTCCAGATCGAGCACGAGCAGCTTCTGGGCGCTGTAGAGGCCGTTCTCGAGAAAGCTGCCGAGTTCCTGCCCGGTTTCGGTGTCGCGATCGGCGTCGCGTTTGAGCAGCCGGCGAGCCTCCGCCACGAGTTCCTCGCGGGCCGCCGGAAACCGCCGCATGAGGTCGCGGAAGTCCTCGCCGCGGATCCGCACGAGTTCCACGTCGTCGAGCGCCGTGCAGGTGGCGGTGCGACGCGACCGACCGGCGCCGGCCGCCGTCATTTCGTCGCCCAGATCGACGAGTCCCGTGATCAGGCCGACCTCGCCGAACGAGCGGCCCGGTCCCAGGTAGTCGATCACGCGTTCCTGCGATCCCTGCCGCTGGCTCACCTTCACGAAGCCGAGCCGCACCTTGTAAAAGTCGGCGGCCGGGTCGCCCTGGGCGAAGATGACCTGGCCTTTCTCGACCCGCACGAGCTCGGCCCGGTCCTTGAGCAACTCGGCACAGGCGCGGCGGTCGTCCTCCGTCAGCCCGCGAAACATGGAGAGCGCCCTGAGCTCCCGCTGCAGCGTGCGGCTGCGGTACGCGTGGTCGAGGATGCGCCGCGAGGCCTCCGTCCGCTGCAGGATGTGGAGCACGTTCTTGTTGATCTCGAGCAGCTCCGTCTCCTCGACCGCCACGATGGTGGCCGACCGTGGGTAGTGATTGAGGCAGGACATCTCGCCGAAGATGACGTCGGCAGGCGTCATCTCGTCGACCCACTTGCCAGCCGTGAACGTGAGCGACCGGCCACCGCCGACGTGGACGGTATCCCGCTTCTCGGCCCGCCGCCGCGGCGCGGCCCGCGTGCCCTGCAGCCAACTGGTCGCGGAGCGGACGAACGCCTTCCACGCTCCCTCCTCGCCAGCCTGGCCACCGCGGCCGCCGCCAATCGACACGCCTACCCGGCCGCGGACGATGAGGAACGCGGTCGAGGCGTACTCGCCCTCACGGCAGACCACCTCGCCGGGCCGAAAGAGCCGGCGCTCGACCGATTGGGCATTCCACTCGAGAAACTTGGTCGGCACGCCGGCGAAGATGGCATGCCGCTTCAGCTCCGCCGCCGAGAGTTGATCGCCCGCTGGATCGACTCCCACGGCCTCGTTGACCGGTGCCTTGAAAACCAGCGCGCCGGTGGGGCACGTGATCATGCACTCGCCGCAGGAGACGCAGCTCGACTTCCCCATCGGGTCGTCGAGGTCGAAGCCGATGTGCGTGGCGTAGCCCTTGCCGGTCCTGCCGATGACGAAGTTTTCCTTCACGTCGGTGCAGGCTCGCACGCACCGGTCACAGAGGATGCACTGGTCGTGGTCGACGTCGATCCGCAGCGAGGAGTGGTCCTGACCGCGTGCGATGGCCCGCGGGGCGAACTTCTGCCCGCCGACGAGCGGCCACTTGGCGGCGATCGCCGCGGGATCGGCCGCAGGATCGGCAGCCTGCTCCAGCACCCTCGCCTCGCCGGCAAGATCGTCGAACCGCTCCGTCATCCGCCCCAGTTCGTTGGCGGGGAGTCGGGCCTTCCAGTCGGCGGGGAGGTGGTCGGCGGCCAGCAGATTGACGAGCGTCCGCACGTTGGCGTCGACCCGCTTGCGAGCCGCCAGATCGGGGGAGCGGATCGTCTGCACCTCCATCGTCTCCTCGACGCGGTGGTGACAAGCGGGCAAGAGCTTCCGTTCCCGCTGCATCGTTCCCCGCTTTACCTTGGCGATCTCCACGCAGCAGACGCGGCAGACGCCGACCGGCTCGAGATGCTCCTGGTGGCAGAGGATGGGGATCGGGTTGCCTGCCGGGTCGTCCGCATAGGCCTTGGTCGCGGCGTCGTAGATCGTGGTGGCACGGGGGATGGGGCGGCCCTCGGCATCGCGTTGGATCTTGCCCTGCGAATCGGTGAGCGGCACGGCCTTGGGCACCGTCACCTCGCGACCGTCGACCTTGATCGTGATCTGCTTCTCGAAGTCGGCCGCCGTGACCTTGTCCATGCGGACCAGCTGGCCGTCGATGTCACGGGCGAAGAGGCCGTCCTCCTCGGGCAGCACGAGCCGGTGCTGGAATTCGAGGTCCAGTTGCGCTGCCGCGTCGTCCGACGATGCCGTGCTCATGTCATCCCTTTCGCAAGTGCCGCTGCATGTCGTCAGGAAACAGGGCGAGCGCCGACTCGAGGGGCTTGGCCGCCACCATGCCCAAACCGCAGATGCTCGTCATCTCCATCGCCCGCGTCAGTTCGTTGACCAGCTGCTGCCGCGGGCGGAACGCCTCGGTGTCGAGGTCGCCCGCCACGAGCTGCTCCCCCATCTCGACGATCTTTTCCGAGCCGATCCGACAGGGGACGCACTTGCCACACGACTCGTCACGAAAAAACTGGGCGCAGTTGAGCCCCTCGACCACCATGTCACGCGTGTCGTTGTAGACCACGAGCCCCGCTCCGATGGCGAGCCCCAGATCGCGGAACCGCTGCAGGTCGAGTTGCAGGTCGAGGATGTCCAGATGCGTGCCGCCGGCGGCCGTCACCTTCTCGACCAGTTCCGCCGGGGCCCGCTTCTCCCAGCCACGCGGGAGGGCCTTCACGGGCAGCAGGGCGGGCAGAAAGCCGCCCGACGGGCCCGACGGGGCGAAGGCCTTGAGCCGGCCGACAGTGCCGCCGCAGAGGTCGTTCAGGAGGGTCCGCAGCGTAATGCCGTTGGGCACCTCGTAGACGCCCGGCCGCACGAGATCGCCCGAGATCGAGAAGAAGCGGCGTCCCTTGCAGCCGTTGACGCCCTCGTCGGCGTACCACTGTCCCCCCTTGATCATGATGGCCGGCGCCCAGGCGAACGTCTCCACGTTGCTGACGAGCGTGGGCTTGTCGTAGAGCCCGTTGGTCTCGAGCTGCGGGGGCTTGTTCCTCGGCTGGGCGCGGCGATCCTCCATCGCCTCGATCAGCGCGCTCTGCTCGCCGCAGATGTAGCCGCCCGGGCTGGCGAACACCTCCACCGGAAAGTTTCGACCGCCGCCGAAGATCCCCTGGCCGCAGGCCCCGAGCGATTCGGCCCGGGCGATCTCGCGGCGCATGATCGCGATCTGCTCGGCATACTCGTGGCGGATGTAGATCCAGCCCCGCGTGGCACCGGTCATGAGTCCGGCGAGGATCACGCCCTCGAGCACGAGGTGGGGGTGCCGTGTGAGCAGTTCGCGGTCCTTGAACGTGCCCGGCTCGCTCTCGTCGGCGTTGCAGACGATGTACTTGGCGTCACCCTTGGCCTTGCAGACGTCGTTCCACTTCTGGTGGGCCGGCACGCCGGCGCCCCCCATGCCGCGAAGGTCGGCGGCCTTGAGCTGGTCGACGACCACCTGTTGATCACCCGAGGCGACGAAGGCCCGTACCGCGTCGTAGGGAGATGGCCCCGCATAGGGGTCGATCCGCCACGGTCGATTGGCATGCGGCTCGTAGCCGCTGTCGAGATCGGCGGGAGGCTGACGGCCGGCGAGCGCATCGCGGGCGATCGCCGCGACCTGCTCCGCGGAACGGGCCGCGTAAAACTCGTCGTTGACCATCGCCGCCACGGGGCGGTCGCAGCGGCCGAGGCAGGAGGCGTAGCGGACGCTCGCCCGGCCGGCGGCCACGTCGGGAGCGAGCAGCCGCTCGACGTCGACCTTGAGCTTCGCACAGCCCCCCTGATGGCAGGCCATGTCGTGACAGACGAGCACCTCGACCGCGGGCGGCGGCTCGAGCTTGAAGTGCGGGAAGAAGCTCGCCACCTCCTGCAGCCGGTAGAGCGGCGTGCCGGTCCGTTCGGCGAGTTTGCGCAACTCGGCCTCGGGCAGGTAGCGATGCCGGTGCTGGATATGGTGGAGTTCCTGGACGATCATGGCCGTTGCGCCGGAAGGCATCGGGGCTCGGAGTGGAATAGGCTACTTTTCCGGCAGGCTGATATGCAACGTCCGAGCCACACGGAAGCCCATGTAGTCCGTGCTGTCGGTCATCACCGCGTAATTCGTGCGGGTGGCGGACCGCGACTCCCAGCGGGAGTGCGTGAATGAACCTCCCCGCTGGGCCCGAAAAAGCGTCCTGAACGCATCACCTGGGTAGAGTTCCGCCGCATCCTCGACATCGTCGCGATTGGCTGCCGCTCGCAGCCTGTCCTGCGGATCCGGAAGGTAGATGTTCTGACTCCATTCAAGTACGTTCCCCAGGGTATCGAACAGCCCCAGGTCATTTGGTTTCAGCCGCCCACCCGGGTGGGTCGTGCCCTCGGAGTTGCCGGCAAACCACGCATACCTCGACAGCAATTCCTCCGATTCACCGTAGGGACGATCGGTGGTCGTGCCGGCCCTTGTCGCATATTCCATCTCCGCCTCGGTAGGCAGTCGGTAGCCGGTAAGGCTGAGCAGATTCCGTTTGGCACGCACGTCGGGATGGCCATCCGAAGAAACGTCCTCGTAGCACCACTGCTCCGGCGGGATGCCCTCCATGCTGCTGAGATGGTTGCAGTAGGCCGCCGCCGCGTACCAATCGACGCGAACCGCCGGAAGATCCAATCGAATGCCGAACCTCGCGGGAAGAACATGTGCCGCGTTGAATGCCCTGAACTGCTCGACGGACACCGCCTTGGCTGCGATCGCATAGGTTCTGCCGATTCGCTTCGGATGCACCGGGTCGTTGAGTGTCGCGACATCTTCATCCTTGGGCGACCCCATCGTGAACTCGGCGGGACCAGGGATCACCACCATGGTCTGCCCATCGGCGGAGACATACCACCGCGGCACGGCAGCGTCGGCGGATCGCATGGCCGCCTCCACGACCGCGGCGCGAGGGGTGGCGTCGGTTCGCAACGCATCGTTGGACTCGCGCAGCCAGGCCTCGTCGTTCCACATCCGCAGCAGCCATTCACTGGCTCCGTGAATGCCCGGATCGTGATCATTCAGGTACAGGCCGCGGACCTTCGGCAGCACGGACTGAGCAGGTGCTTGAGCACGGGCTCGACGTGCGACTCATCGACCGACAACAGCGCGAGTTGAATGGCGAGATCCCTGAGGGAGTCGGCCTTCGTCGCGGAATCCCGGCTGGCGGACTGGAGGAGCGGTCTGAGGCGGGACCGAAACGACCGCATCTGCTGGACGATCACCGGCACCTCACGGATCTTGGCGTCGAGCAGCCGATCACGAAAGTTCGCCGCCTGCATGCGGCCGTAGACCTCCCACGCCGTCGTCCCGACGCCCACCAACGCGAGCAGGACGATGGCAGTTTGCGTCAGGTGATGCACCGCCGCTCGGCGCATCATGGCCTGTTGGGGGGGCGTCCAATCCCGCCGCCGTGTCCACCAGCGAATCTGCAAGGACTGCCAGAGCGAGGGTAGCTGCCTCGTTTCGGGCCGGCGGTTCCAGACCGTGGCCCGATCGGCGAGGAGCAGTTCGGCCCGACCGCGACTGGTTTCCTTCCGCCCACGGGTCAGCCATTCCCGCAGCGACGGCACGAGAAAGTCGTGGGCGAGCTGATACGAGCCCTCTTCGCCAGCCGCCTCGTCGGCGGAGCGGGCGTCGTCCTGCGGGGCGATCGGGGAAATGAGCCGCAACTCGCCGTCGAGCAGGTCGATGAGGGAGGTGAAATCGGCGGGATGTTTTCCGTATCCCGAAGCCGCGAGCAGTTCCGATCGCGTCCGCCGGCGGCTGATCGACGTGTCTTCATCGGGAAGCAGGCACGTGAGCACGGCACGAGCCGCCTGTCGGTGCTGTCGGTGCCTGGCTGAGATGCTCGTGGCCCCGAAGGTTTCCTCCAGAAAGGCGACGCACACACCGGACGCCCCGCCAAGCTTCTTGAGTACCGCCCGTAGCCAGGGCTTGGCTTTCATGATTTCCGCGAAGAGCGCCAGCCGGACCGGCATCACCCGACCGTCGACGGCCAGATCCGCGACCGCTTCCTGGAGAAACTGCCGCTGCTCGCGGCTCACGGCCCCGGGATCGTCGGGCAGCCGGCCGTAGGCCCGTCCGAACGAGGCCAGCACCTTGATGGCGTGCTCGATATCGAAGAGGTCGATCATGGCGGCGTTGACCCGCTCCACCAGCCGCACGTCCATGTCGCGCATGAAGCGGTTGACGGCCACCCAGAAGTCGTCCCGCACCATGACGAAGCACTGGACGTGCGTGCCGTCACACTGCCGCAGGGCGGCGGCGAGATCGCCGTCGCGGTTGCCGCCGTTTGCCTGCAGCCACTGTTCGAACTGGTCGATGATGATCAGCACTTTACCGCCGGTCGGGATCAGGGAACCGCGGCGGAGCGTCATCAACGCCTGCGACAAGGAGCCCTCGGGCGGGAGATCGGGGAACCTCGCCCTGAGCCGGCCGACGAGTGTCGTCTCCGTGTCTTCCGCGGAGGCCTCCACGAAGATGGCGACGATGGTCGGCGACAGTCGCGGCAGCACACCCGCCTTCACGAGCGACGTCTTGCCGCAGCCGCTGGGCCCGTAGACGCAGCCCACGACGAATGTGTCCGCAAGATCACGGGCCTCGATCCTCGACTTCATGAGGCGAACTGAATCAGGAATTCCCTGGAGATTCCTCGGTCCGGGCACGAGTTCGAGAAAAAAGTCGCTGTCGGCCGCGTCGAACGATCTCAGCCCCTTCGGCACGACGACTGGCGGCCCTCCGGGGACATGCTGCGTTCCATGCACAGCCGGGACGGCCGCCAGCGGCACGAGCGGCCGCCCGAAGGCGGTGCGCCGGATGACGTGGACGGTTCCGTTCTTGTCGACAATGTTCTCCTGTGGCCCGAAGCCCGCCCGCACGTCGGCCGGCAGGTCCTGGAACGTGGCCTCGTCGATCAGAAAGTCCCCGCCCGCGCAGGCGGCCTGGTGTCGCGCGCACACGTTGACGACGTTGCCGGCCGGCTTGTCGCCGTCCCAGGCCACGTCGCCGGTGGCGCCGCCGGTGCGGAACCAGTGTTCCGCGCCGCGGGCGGTGACCTGCCGGTTGCGGGCCGCCGTGATCGCCTGCAGGGCGGCGGCGAAGCGATAGGCCCCCTCCGGCGTCTGAAAATGGAGGAAAAACCCGTCGCCTGCGGTGTCGATCAGGCGATAGGCCGTCGGCGGCGAGCCGGCATCGACCTGCGCCAACGCCTTCTCGACGTAGTCGCCGACCGTGCGTTTCATCGCAGCAGCCGCGTGTGGCCCCGCGGTCTGCTCGAGGATGCGAACGCGGTCGGTGAAGCCCATGAAATCGGTGAACACGAACGTGCTGCGGGCGACCCGCGGGCCCTGCTCCGCGGGCGGTGACGCGGCCGAACTCCCCACCGCGTGCAGGCCGAGCAGGTCGTCGGCCAGTTCCTGCGCGGTGTCGTACCGTTCCACCACCCGTGGACTGAGCATCTTGAGGCAGACCCGCTCGAGCTCCGGAGGGATGGCAGCATCGATCTGCCGTGGCGGCGTCGGATCGGCGGCGACGATCTTCTCCGCCAGTTGCGCGAGCGATTCGCCGGCGAAGGGCCGCCGGCCCGTCAGCATCTCGTAGAACACCACTCCCAGGCTGAACATGTCGGAACGTCGCTCGATCCGATGCTCCTCGCCGCGGATCTGCTCGGGCGACATGTACGCCGGAGTGCCGGCCAACTGCGGGCCGCAGACGAGCAGCGGAGAAAAATCGGTCACGAACACGTTGCCGTGCCGATCGAGCAGAAGATTGCGGGGCTGGATGTTCCCGTGCACCACGTTCCGGAGGTGGGCCGCGTGGAGGGCGCCCGCCACGGTGGCCACGATCCCTGCGCTCTCGCCGTACGGCAGCCGCGACTCCGCCATCCGTGCCGCGAGGCTCGTGCCGTCGATGAACCGGCAGACGGTGAAGCAGGGGTACTCCGGGGTGGAGCCGACCTCGAAGACCGGGACGATATTCGGGTGATCGATGGCCGCGGTCTGCCGGGCCTCCGCCAGGCAGGCGGCCAAATGCTCAGGCTGCTTCGTCAGCTCCGGGTGGGACACCTTGATCGCCACCGGCCGGTTCATCTCGTCGTCACGGGCCAGATACACCGCCCCGAAGACGCCGCTCCCCAGAAATCGTTCGACCCGGTACCGGCCGATCTGCCGTGGATGCCCGGCGGAAGAAGGCCCGCCGATACGGTGGGGAGCGTCCATGACTGGCTTTGCGCAACGAAAGGGATGCCGCGGGCACGGGTGCGGCCGGCAACACCGTCAGTGAAGCCCAACCAGGAACGCCGTGGCCGTTCGTCACCCGCTTGTCACCGCCACTCGTCGATCAGGTTGGCCACGAGCGCCGTCCAGCCCGTCTGGTGGCTCGCGCCGAGGCCGGCGGCCGTGTCGCCGTGGAAGTATTCGAAAAAGAGCAGTTCATCCCGCCACCGCGGGTCGTCACGAAACTGCGGTTCGTCGCCCCACACCGGCCGGTGGCCGGAGCCGTCCGCGAGGAAAATGCCGGTCAGCCGCCGGGCGATGTCGCGGGCCATGTCGCGAAAGCCGATCGGCCGGCCGGCCGACGCCGGCGTCTCCAGGCAGACGTCGGGCCCGAAGGCGGTGCCCAGCTTCCGCAGCGACTCGATGATCAGGAACGTCGTCGGAAACCAGATCGGGCCCCGCCAGTTGGAGTTGCCCCCCTTGAGCTTCGTCGCCGATTCCGCCGGCTCGTACCCCACCCGCCGGCCCTCGAACTCGAACGGCTCCTGCTCGTGCTTCTTCGAGAGCGACCGCACGCCATGCGGCGCCAGGAACTCCGCGGGATCGTGCAGCCGCCCGAGCAACCGCGTGAGCTGGGCGAAGTTCATGATCGTCAGCAGATGGGTGGTCGACCCGTCGGCCTGCGGCACCTTCTGGATCACCTTCGCCACCATGTCGGACCGGTTGTTCATGAACCAGTTGAGGTTGGCGGAGAACTCCTTGAAGGGTTCGATCCACGCCGCCTCCAGCCGCTCGACGGCGAACATCGGAATCAGCCCCACCAGCGACCGCACGCGAAACTTCTGGTAGCGGCCATCGGCATGCCGCAGCACGTCGTAGAAGAAGCCGTCCTCCTCGTCGAAGAGCGCGTAGTCGCGCCGCCCCATGTGCTTCATCGCATGCGCGATGTAGGCGTAGTGCTGCAGAAACTTCGAGGCCATGCTCTCGTAGACCGAATTGTCCTTGGCCAATTCGAGCGAGATCCGCATCATCGTCAGGGAAAACATCCCCATCCAGCCGGTGGCGTCGGACTGCTCGAGGGAAGAGCCTTCGCTCAGCCGCTCGCTGCGGTCGAAGATGCTGATGTTGTCGAGGCCGAGAAAGCCCCCCTCGAACACGTTGTTCCCCTCGCGGTCGACCTTGTTCACCCAGCTCGTGAAATTCAGCAGGAGCTTGTGGTAGCACCGCTCCAGCCACGCCCGATCCTTGCGACCGTGCAGCCGGTTCTCCATGTTGTAGACCCGCCAGACGGCCCAGGCATGCACCGGCGGATTCAAGTCGCTGAACTCCCACTCGTAGGCCGGCAGCTGGCCGCTGGGATGCTGGAACTGCTCGAAGAGCAGGAACCAGAGCTGATCCTTCGCGAACTGCGTGTCGACGAGCGCGAACGGGATGCATTGGAAGGCGAGATCCCAGGCGGCGAACCAGGGATATTCCCACGCGTCGGGCATGGACAGCACCCGCAGCGAATTGAGGTGCCGCCAGTGCTGGTTCCGAATCCCACGCCGCGACGCCGGCGGCGGCATCTCGGGGTTGTCGCCATCGAGCCACTTCTCGACGTCGAAGATGTAGTTCTGCTTCGACCAGAGCAGACCCGCCAGCGCCCGCCGCTGCACGTGCCGCTCATCGGGCGTCGCGTCGGGCGGCGCCAGCTGCCCGTGGAAGGTGTCGGCCTCCGCCTGCCGGGCGGCCATGGTGGCGTCGACGAACGCAGCCAGCGCGGGGCCGCCGGCGAAATCGGCCGTGGCGGGCGGCCTGTCGGTGAGCACCAGGTGCATGACGGCCGAGCCGCCGGGCGGCACGAGCCAGCGGCGGTGAACGCAGAGCTTCGTCCCGGTGCCCGCCGGGTTGACGGCCGACCGCTCGCGGTTGCAGAGGAACCGATGAAACGCGTCTTTCGTGAACCGCGATCGGCTGGCATGCCCCGGGCCGTAGACGGCCGGCCCGTTGGTCTCGTTGTCGGTCGCCAGCAGGTCAGCGGCATCGGCGGCGGCGAGGAGCCTGCGGGCCCCGAGCCGGCAGCCCGCGGGCATCCGCGGATCGAGCATCATCTCGCGGTCGTCGGCTTCCAGGCAGAGCAGGCCGGCGGGTGCGGCCACCGTGCGGATCAGCGGCTGCGGCAGCGGCTGCGGCCCCCACGACCACGTATTGCGGAACCAGAGCGTGGGCAACATGTGCAGCGGGGCCGGGTCGGGCCCGCAGTTCGTGGCCGTGATCCGGATGGCGATCTCCTCGGTCGTGGCCTTGGCGTATTCGATCAGGATGTCGAACCAGCGATCGTCGGCGAAGACGCCGGTATCGAGGAGTTCGTACTCCGGCCCCTGCCCCTGCCGCCGCTGGTTCTCGGCCACCAATTGCTCGTAGGGAAACGCCCGCTGCGGGTAGCGGTACCGCAGGCTCATGAAGGAGTGGGTGGGGGTATTGTCGACGTGGAAGTAATACTCCTTCACGTCCTCGCCGTGGTTGCCCTCGAAGGGGGTGACGCCGAACAACCGCTCCTTGAGATGCGTATCACGTTCATTCCAGAAGGTCGGCGCGAAGCAAAGCAGTTGAAACCGGTCGCAGATGCCCGCGATGCCATCCTCCCCCCAGCGGTAGGCCTTGGAGCGGGACATGCCATACGGGAGATGCCGCCAGGCGTCGCCGTCCGCGGAATAGTCTTCCCGGACCGTGCCCCAGGCCCGGTCCGAGAGATAAGGCCCCCACCGCCGCCAGCCGTGGGTGTCGTCGGTGACTGTCAGGAGCCGGTCGGCTTCGGGATTCGTGAAGTGCGGAGTCATGGTCATCCAGGACGTAGGCGCGGACACGAGCCGGTGCGGGTCGTGCCACGGGAAATGGTTGCACAGGATCGGTGGCAGAAACAGGGGAAACCCGCCGCTGGCATCCGATCAAGTGCGAGGATAACGTGAACTCTACCGTCTGGAGTCGGCAGGCAATGATCGGGTGGTTCCGAAGGCGAGGTTTTTTCCGGCGGCGGCCGGCGGTCGCCTGTCCGCGCCTGGCCGTTGGCGAAGGGCTCGAGCGGCTGGAAGGGCGGGCCATGATGGCCGCGGCGCAGCTCTCGACCGTGGAGGTCGAGAGCCTGCTCAACCTGGCCAGCTCCGCGACGCCCAGCACCAACGCCATCATCGCCGTCGTCGACCGCTCCGGCGCGATCCTCGGGGTGCGGACCGAGTCAGATTTCGCCGGCATGTCCACCGCGGATCTGTCTTTCGCCATCGACGGCGCCGTCGCTAAGGCCCGCACCGGCGCCTTTTTCTCCAACGCGCAGGCGATTCTCACGTCCCGTACGGTCAGCCACATCAGCCAGAGCACGATCACCCAGCGGGAGATGCAGGCGAATCCCGCCAGCACGGACCCGACGACGCAAGGCCCCGGCTACGTGGCGCCCGTCGGCATCGGTGGCGAGTTTCCGCCGGGCATCCTCCGGCAGCCGCTGGTCGACCTGTTCGCCATCGAACACACCAACCGGGTGAGCGTGCTGAAACCGGGCGTCTCTCCCGCCGATCCCTTCGATCCGGCCAACTTCATCATTGACCGACGGTCGTACTCGGCCCAGGTGGCCGGCACCTACGGTGCCGTCGGCTCGCAAGCGGGCCAGCCGCCGCAGCCGATCGCCCGCGGCATCTCCACGATGCCCGGCGGCCTTGGCATCTATCGGGCCGGCACGAGCGATCTGATCGGCGGCATCGGTGTGTTCTTCCCGGGCCGACCGGGAACGGTCGACTTCGGCACGGCGACCTTCGAGCAGGCGTTCGTCGCCAACGCGAACCAGACACGGACCAACCGGCTCAATGCGCCGCGGGCTCTCGAAGCCGAGGTGATCGTGTTCAAGACCCTGCTCGCGCCGGATCAGCTCTCGCTGGCGCCCCAGTCGATCATGAACCGTGTCCAGGGCACGCCAAGGACACTGCAGGCGATGGTCAACGCGATCAACGCTGCCGCCCGGATCAACCTCGGCGGCATCGCATTGCAGAGCTTCGGTCCCCAGGCCGGTCCGCTCGGCGTCCAGACGCTGTTCAACGTCATGAACGCTCTTGGCCCCGGAGCCGTGAACGGCACCGACCAGCCGGTGGCTCCCGGAGGCGCGGTGCTCCTGCCGGGCCAGGCCCAGCCCGACGGCTGGCTCGTTCCCGCGACGTCGAGCAGCTTCCCCGACGGCCTGACCGCCGCCCAGGTGACGCGGATCATCAACCAAGGCATCGCTCAGGCGACGCAGACGCGGGCCCAGATCCGCATCCAGCCGACGTTCGCGAAGATGGTCCTCGCCGTCGCCGACAAGGACGGCACGTTGCTGGGTGTCTACCGGATGCCCGATGCCACCGTATTTTCGATCGACGTGGCCATGGCGAAGTCGCGCAACACGGCCTACTACGCCTCGGCAGACCTGCAGCCGCAGGATCGTGTCGCCGGCGTGCCCCTGGGCACGGCCTTCACCAACCGCACCTTCCGCTATCTGGCGGTCCCGAAGTATCCATCGGGCAACGCCTCGGCGGCGCCGGCGCCGTTCTCGATCCTCAACACCCCGGGCATCAACCCGCGGACCGGGCTCAACGTCGGCGCACCGCTGCCGGCCTCGGCCTTCAACAGCACCGTCTTGGGCTACGACTCGTTCCACCCCGGCACGAATTTCCGCGCGACCACGCCGGCAGGGAACCAGAATGGCATCGTGTTCTTCCCGGGCAGCACGGCCCTCTATGTCGGCCGCACGCTCAAGGGCGGGTACGGCATCAGCGGTGACGGCGTCGATCAGGACGACGTGGTCACGTTCTTCGGAGCCGCGGGATTCTCGGCCCCTCAGTCGATCCAGGCGGTGCAGTTCTTCGTCCGCGGCATCCGTCTCCCCTACATCAAGTTCTCGCGGAACGCGATGGCCGGGGTGTGAGGCAGGCGCGAACGCCACTCTGGCACCGGGAGTTGCGAGGCCCGGCAGCGGCGGGTACAAGCAAGGGTCTTGGTGGCGGCTTCCCTCACTCCTTCTCCACCTCAAAGGTGACATCATGCGTTGCTCCGCGGCCCTGCTCGCTTCCGGTCTGATCCTGTGTGGTTCCGCGCTCGCGGAAGAGAGCGGGTGGGTAAACCTCTTCGACGGCAAGACACTCGCCGGCTGGAAGAGCTATTCCGGCAAGCCGATCGGGGAGCAGTGGGTGGTGGAGGATGGCGCGTTGCACCTGACCGGTGGTGGCGGCGGCGACATCGTCACCGACAAGGAGTTCAAGGACTTCGAGTTTCAGTTCCAGTGGAAGGTGGCCCCGGGTGCCAACAGCGGCGTGATGTACCGGGTGCAGCCCGGCGACCGCGCCCCCTATTTGAGCGGCCCCGAATACCAGGTGCTCGACGACGCCAAGCACCGCGACGGCGGCAACCCGAAGACGTCTGCGGCCGCGCTCTACGCGCTCATCGCCGGCACGGGGAAGGAACTGAAGCCGGTGGGTGAATGGAACACCGGAAAGATCGTCCTCCGGGGCAACCATCTCGAGCACTGGCTCAACGGCAAGAAGGTCGTCGACACCGACATCGGCACCGAGGGCTGGAAGAGCATGATCGCCGACAGCAAGTTCAAGGATTGGAAGCAGTTTGGCGCCGCACCGAAGGGGATGCTCTGCCTCCAGGACCATGGCGACAAGGTCTGGTTCCGTGATCTCAAGATCCGGGAACTGCCCGCTAATTGACGCCGTCGCCCGACGTCGCAGTCGCCGCGTGACCGCGCTGAGCAGGGCTCTCAGCGGCGATAGACCGGTCCCGCATGGGTCGCGAGCATCCTGGCGACGGCGGCGGGAGGATCGGCGAGCCCCGTGAGCGAGAGGTCGCCACGGTGGGACGCCAAGGCCGTCGCGGCCGCCTCCGAGAGCTGCTCG
>JBILWX010000187.1:0-5464 GCA_044369655.1 Pirellulales bacterium | reverse complement strand
GCATTCCCAGGGCGAAACGATCGACGAACTGAAGGCGAATCTGGCCGAAGTTATCGAGATGCTGCTTGAGGACGGCGAGCCTGCCATGGAATCCGAGTTCATCGGAACCCAGACCGTACAGGTGGGCTGAACGTTGGCGAAACGCAAGCTGCCGATTCTCAAGCCGGCGGAAGTCGTGACGAGACTTGTTTCGCTCGGTTTTGAAGAGGTTCGGCAAAAAGGGTCGCACAAACAGTTTCGTCACGCGGACGGACGCTGCACAACGGTTCCATTTCACAGGGGTCGCGATATTTCCCCGATCCTGTTGCGGCAGATTGCCCGCGACATTCGGATTCCCGCGGAGGAACTCGTCGATGCCTGACCTCCGCAGGTCAAGCGGCGTGCGCTGCTCATCGGCCATGTCAGACTGACCGCTGGACGAAAAACACGTCGGCAGGCTCAATCAGCTTCGGCCATCCGTCACGGCGCCGGCACCCCGTGGTCGATCCGATGCGGATCGACGAAGAAGGGGTCGATAATCCCCTGCTTGCGGGCGGCGATCCCGGCGAGCAGCGTGCGGATCAGGCGATCCATCAGCACGCCCGTCGTCTGGTGGGCGTCGTCCATGAAGGGGTTGTATTCCATGAAGTCGGCGGCGACCACCTCGTTCTGGATCGCGACGGCCCGCACCAGCTGCATCGCCTGGGATGCGGTGAGCCCGTCGGGATCCTGTGTGCCAACGCCCCGGGCATACGACGGGTCGATGCCATCCATGTCGAACGAGAGATAGACGCGCCGGCCGTGCAGTTCGGACAGCACCGTCCGGAGGACTTTGTCCCAGCCACGGACGTGCACCTCCGCCTGGAAGTGCGACCGCAGGCCGTGATCCCGCATCCAGTGGATGCCCGCGGCATCCTGCCCCTGCCCGCGGAGGCCCACTTGCACGAGATCGCGGCCGTCGATGAGAGCCAGATCGACCGCCACGCGGAAGAGCGAACCATTGTGGACAGCCCGACCGTAGTCGTGGAGGTAGGTGTCGTTGTGGGCATCGACGTGCAGCAAAGCGAACTGCTTCGGTCCGTGCTTTCGCGCCAGCGCCGTGATGAACCCGTACGACTGCACGTGGCAGCCGCCCACGCCGACCGGAACGCTGCCGGCGTCGAGGATCTCGGAGAGCACCGCGTGGATCTCCTCGAGTGACCGCTCCGTCTGGTTGGCGTAGCTGGCGATGTTGCCGTAGTCGCAGATCGTGAGCGTCGACCAGTCGACACCTGTCACGTTGTCGGTGCCTCCGGCTGGATAAGTCATCCAATCGCGCAGTGTCCGCATGGTGTTGGCGGCAAACCGGGCGCCGACCACGGGGTTGTCGTCGACCGTGAGTCCGACGAGCGCGACGTCGACCGCGGCGGCGCGAAGATCAGCCGGCGTGAACGCCAGCGGCGCGCCGAGAAGCGTGGGGAATCCACTCAGCGGCATCAAGCCACCGGCGTACCGTTGCGGATTGACCAATCCGGGCTCGCGGGCCGGATCGCGGCTGCTGTCGCGGCGCGTGGTAAGCGCGTCCTTGTCGGCCGTCAGACGAATCAACGCCGGATCACCGGCGACCCGCCAGGGGAACCATTCGAGAGGGGGATCGGTCGGAGCGGGCATCGTGAGTTCCTGGACGAAGGGATGGCGGGCGACGCGGGTGACGAAAGCATACCCTTTGCGACTCATACGCACGGAGCGCGGGGCCGACAGTGCGTGTCGCGTCGGCCCGGCCGGGGGCCGAATGAGTTGTGCCCATGGCGGCCCTGAAGACCCAAGGCCGGTCATGAACCCTGGCCGCGGAAGGGTATCCGGTCCTCGAAATTCGAAATCCGCGGGAGGTGATCGGCGATGAGTGAGATAAAGGAGCAGCAGAAGACGGCGTCCGAGCAAACCCGCGACCAGGAGCAGCCCACAGGCCTCGTCATGGCAGGCGCCGTCGAACGCAGCGGGATCGAGCCCCGGCGTCGCGGGCCAACGACATTCGAAATACAATTCGGGCCATGAGCCAGACCTTGACTGTCGATGTCCTTGCCGTCGGTGCCCATCCCGACGACGTCGAGCTCCACGCCGGCGGCACGCTCCTGCGGTTGGCCTCGCTCGGATACAGCACCGCTATCGTAGATCTGACACGGGGCGAGGCGGCCACCCACGGCACGGTGGCTGAGCGTGCCGCGGAGGCGCAGGCCGCCGCGGCCGTGCTGGGCGCGGCGTGCCGCGAGTCGCTCGATCTCGGAGACAGCCGGCTGACGGACTCGGATGCCGCCCGGGCGGCGGTTGTGGCGGTGCTTCGCAGGTTGAGGCCTCGGTTGGTGCTCACGCACCATGCAGATCAGCCGCATCCGGATCATACAGCGACCGCGAAGATCGTCACGGCGGCTGCCTATCTGGCGGGGCTGCGGCGGGCATGCCCTGCCAACGATCTGCCCCCGCACCGACCAGCTGCGATCCTGCACTTCGGCCTCCCTCGTGGTGCGCCGCCGACGTTCGTCGTCGATGTTGGCTGCTGGGAGGAGGAGTGGGAGCGGGCGGTACGGTGTCACCGCTCGCAGTGGCACGTTGCGGGTCGGAATGCGGGAGAGACGGGGGTCTCGCAGACAGACTTTCTGCCCCGAGTAATCGCCCGACGGCGGGGAGACGGCGCAGCGATCGGCGCCACCGCAGGCGAGGCCTTCTGGGTGCGAACCTGCCTGTCGGTCGACGATCCGGTCGCTCTGTTTGCCCGCTCCTACGATGTCTTGCCGTAGCCGATCGTCGGAGGAGTGACATCATGCGGATCGGCGTCGTCTGTTTTGCGGCCATCGGGGGGAGCAGCACCGTGGCGGCATCGCTCGCCAACCACCTTGTGGCCGCTGGACACACCGTCTTCCTGTTGGCTTCCGCCCCGCCGGAGCGGCTGCATCCGCACAGCGGTGTGTTTTTTCGTGCCATGCCCGATGCCGGCGACCCGCTGCGGCCTGGATCGACCGCGGAGGTCCAGCGGCTCGCGCAGGCGATTGCCGCAGTGGCATCGGAGGACAGTCTCGAGATCGTGCATGCCCACTATGCCTACCCCCATGCGGTGGCGGCTGTTGCTGCCAGGGAGATGCTGCCGGCAACGCGAAGGCCGACGGTGGTCACGACGCTCCATGGCACCGACGTGACGGCGGCCCCGGACGTGGCCCCTGCGATTTCCGCAGCGCTCTTCGCAAGCGATGGGGTGTCGGCGGTGAGTCCCTTTCTGGCAGATGCCGCAGTCATGTCGCTTGGCATTCCGCGGCCGGTCGTGATTCCCAACTGCATTGATCGCGTGTCCTCGAGGCCCCTGCCTGATGTCGAACGGCGGATCCACTTCAGGAGCGACCGGGTGCTGTTGCATGTCTCGACGCTCCGGCCGGTGAAACGAGCTGTCGACTGCGTTGGAATCCTGGCCCGGGTGAGCAGACGTGTGCGCTGCCGGTTGCTGGTGGTGGGGGAAGGTCCCGATGCCGGCGCCATGCATTCCGAAGCGGTCCGCCTTGGCGTAGCCGACACCATTTCATTCGTGGGGGCGACCGCGCATGTCGAACCCTATTTCGCCCAGGCGGATCTGCTCCTGCTTCCAAGTGCCTGCGAGTCGTTCGGGATGGCGGCGCTGGAGGCGATGGCTGCGGGTGTGCCGGTGGTGGGCACGCGGGTGGGAGGGCTGACGGGTGTCGTCGCGGATGGCGTCTGCGGCAGGCTCCTGCCGGTGGGCGATCTCGACGGGATGGCGGCGGCGGCGTGCGAACTCCTGATGCAGCATCGCCTCGCCGAAGCGTATGGCGACGCGGGCAGACGTCTCGCACGCGAACGCTACGCCCCCGATGGTGTGATCGCCGCGTATCGTGCTTTGTACGACGAGGCCCGGGCCCGACGGGCGGCGGGACTGCTGTCGGGGGCACCATGACCAGATCGCATGCGACATGGCATCGCGCGAGCGCCTGGCTGCGTCACCATCAATGGGACGCCTTTCGCGCGACGCTCCGGGAGCCACGCGATGCCGCGGCTGTGGCCCGGTGGCGCGATGCCCGTCTCGGCATGCTCCTGGCCCATGCTCGGCAGCACGTGCCGTTGTTTCAGTTCCTTGCACCATCCACCGCGACGAGGCTGGGCGCTGACGGGGCGAGCGAGGAGTTGCAACGCTTTCCGGTGCTCACTCGCCGCGACTACCAGGAGGCGGGGCTCGCTGGGACGCTGGCCGGGAACGTGTCGCCCGAGCGGCTGCTGGATCGGTCCACCAGCGGGTCGACGGGCGAACGCATGGTGATTCGGCGAACGTGGCTGGAGGAGCGGCTCCTCAACTGTTTCCGCTGGCGTGCCTTTCGCAGCTATGGCGTCGGCCGGCGTGATCGGATGGTCAATGCCCTGTTCCACGGCAATGCTGATCCACGCGACGACCAGCGGCTGGCTCGGCTGGCCATGGCGCTGGGGTGGCGTCAGATTCTGGTCGTCGATGCTCTCGGCGACGATGCAGCGGCAGAGAAGTCGGCCCGGTTCGCTCCGCACTGCCTCACGGGGATGACGAGCGCACTGGCCGCTCTGGCCGATACGGTGGTTGCCCGTGGGCTCACGCTCTCACCCCGGCTCGTGGTGACGACCGGCGAATTGCTCACCGCACCGCTGCGTGCCGGAATCGCGACGATCGGCAGCCCGATTCGCGATCTCTACGGCTCCAATGAGTTCAACCTGCTGGCATGGGAGTGTCCGGCAGGCCAGGGCACCTATCACGTCTGCGATGACGCCGTGGTGTTGGAGGTGCTGGGGCCGGACGGCAGGCCGGTGGAGGTGGGACAGGCCGGCGAAGTGGTGGTCACGGGACTGCATTCGTTCGCGATGCCGTTCATCCGCTACACGATCGGCGATCGCGCGGTGCGGGGGCCGGATCGTTGCCCCTGTGGGGCCCCCTATTCCACGCTCATGGCGATTCATGGCCGAACGATCGACATGTTCCGGCTCGCTGGCGGGGTATCCCTCCATCCGTGGACGATTCACAACGCCGTCCGGCCCTGGCTGGGCATGGTGCGGCAGGCGAGCCTTGTGCAGATGGCGGACGACCGGTTGGAGTATCTGGTGGCGGCCACAGAGGCGATGGGAGCAGCGGAGGAATCGTCGCTTGCCGCCGCGGCACGAGCGGCACTGCCGGCGGGCATCAGCTTCACGCTCCGTCGCGTTGACGCCATACCCGCAGGTCCCGGTGGCAAGGCCCGACCGTTTGTCGCACTGACGGGTTCGGGCAGTTGACACTCGCCCGGGCGTTGGTCCTCGTGGCGGGCATGAGTATCCCCGAGGCGGCGCGGGAGGCAGTGCTGGCGCGGGTCGTCGCAGACTTGGACGCCCAATCTGTGTAGCAGCCGGAAGCGTAGGGCAAGGGGCTACGCCTCCTGACCTGCCCCCCTTAAACGGCACCGCTTCCAGAGAGAGAATCTGGGGGTGGAGCAAACCAAGGGAGGCAACCAAT
>JBILWX010000186.1:0-5479 GCA_044369655.1 Pirellulales bacterium | reverse complement strand
CGAGTTGTCCGCGCGGCTGCGACCGATCGGCAGAAAGCCGAGCAGCACGAAGTGGATGAGCGGCAGAAGCAGCCATTCCAGGAACGAGCCGGTGATCTGCCGCGGAAAGCCACTCACGAGCGCCGCCCGCGACGCGTCGAGGAAAGACACGCAGCGGCCGACGGCGTCTGGCGAGAGCAGCACGTCGGTGTCGACGAACACCATGGTGTCGTGAGTCGCGGCCTCGGCCAACTGAGCACACGCATGCTGCTTGCCGCACCAGCCCGGCGGCAGCGGCCGGCCACGGACAAGGCGCACGCGGGGATCGTCCACGGCAAGGTGCTCCACGATGGCAGCGGTGCCATCGGTGGAGGCGTCGTCGAGCACGACCACCTCCAGGTCGACGTCGCGGCTGGCGATCACGGCACGCACGCACGCCGCGATCGCCGCCGCCTCGTTCCGCGCCGGCACCAACACCGATACCCGCGGCGCGAGGTTTTCCTCGGCGGTCCCCCGCCCCGCCCCGCCCTGCTCCGGTGCGGGGAGAAATACCCGAAGATTGCAGAGGGTGAGCAACGCCGGAATCGCCGCCAGTAAAAGCGCTACCACCGTGAGCAGGGAGATCGTCGCCGCGCTCATCACAGCCGCTCCCCGCCATGTGACGCGTCGAACTGCTCGCCCCGCCGCCAGGCGCTGAATCTCCGCAGGCTGTCGTAGACCCAGCCCACGCCGATGGTGCCAGACGCCAGCACCGCAAAGGCCTTTGGGTCGCGGCGCATCGCCGCTGCGGCGAGCCGATTCTGCGTGGCCGCGAGCGCCGTCTCCAGCACCGCCGTCCATTCCTTCGTGTCACGCCGGCCGGCATCGGCGATCCGCAGCGCTGGGCCAAACGCCACGAGAGCCTCCGGCAACCGCTCGTTCCAAAATGGATACTCCACCGCCACCGGCACGATCAGGCCGCGGCCCGCGGCCGCCGCGGCATGCGCCACGCCGGGCCGGATGGCTGGCGGCCGGGCGCGAGGATCGACGAATTCTCCCTGCGACGTGATCCAGAAGATCACGTCGGTGCGGTGGCTGGCCGCCTTGGCAAGCCGCAGAAAACGGGCCGCGCCGCGGCGTGTGTTCGGCTCGATGCCGAGAAACCCGATCCGTTCCATGAACCGGTACTTGCCGAGCGCAGCAGCATCGATCGGGCCGTAGTTGAGGCGGTCGGGATAGCATGTCTCCGCCAGCAAGAGAAAGGTCAGCGGATCCCACCAGCCCGGGTGGTTCGTGTAGAAGATCACCGGCTCGCCGGTGATGTCGGGCAGTCCCGCCTCGCCGGTCCCTTCTTTCAACACCCGCAGCGCATGGAAATGACGGCGGAAGTAGCGCCGCACGTACCAGATGAACCAGCCGTGCAGCCGGCGCGAAAAAGGGGGCAATTCGGTTTCGTGAAGGTCGTCCGGCAGCGGCATGAAAGCGGTGTCCGGAGGCGGTGGGGCGGCCCCGATCAGGCAGCCCGGTCAGGCGGTGCAGGCGGCTGAGCTGGTCGACGACGCCGCCCGCGCGACCACGCCATCCTTGTCGACGCAGTCGGCGGCGATCCAGCCCGACATCATCACCATCGGCATGCCGGGGCCGGGATGCGCCGCACCGCCGGCCAGGTACAGCCCCTCGACGTCGGGCGAGCGGTTGGCAGGCTTGAAGGCACCGAGAAACTTCCCGTGGCTTGCCAGGCCGTAGATTGCGCCGTCGAGCACGTGGTAGCGGTCGTTGATGTCCTGGGGCGTGAGCGCCCGTTCGAAGACGATGTGCCGCTCCAGGTCCTTCATGCCCGCCGTGGTTTCGAGCTTCTCGATGATCCGGCGGCGGTACGGGGCGAACATCTTCGACCAGTCGTGGTGGGGCCGCAGATACGGGGTGTGCACCAGCACGTAGAGCGACTCGCCTCCCGGGGGCGCGACGCCGGGTTCGGTGATGGCGGGCGCGCAGACATAGCAGGTCGGGTCGGGCGCGGGCTCGCCCCGTCGGTAGATCATCTCGAACTCCTCGTGCGGATCGTGCGAGAAGACGAAGTTGTGGTGGATCAGCTGCTCGTACCGTTTGTCGAGGCCGAGGTAGAGCACGACGCCCGAGCAGGCCGGCTCGTAGCGGCGGCGGTGGAGAAACCGCTGGCGGGGCTGTCCGTCGACCAGTTCGCGGTGCGTGCGGACACTGTCGGAATTGCTGACGACGGCTCCGGCGGCGATCGTCTCGCCCGCCGCCGTTTCGACACCCCTGACGCGGCCCCCTTCCACGATGATCCGACGAATCGGCGTCTTCGTGCGGATCTCGACGCCGAGATCGACGGCCAGGCTGGCCAACGCCCGCGGCACGGCGCCGGTGCCGCCGCGCGGATACCAGACGCCATCGTTCGACTGCATGTGGGCGATGCCGCACAGCACGGCCGGCGAGGCTTCGGGCGAGCTGCCCACATACTGCGTAAAGTGGTCGAGCATTTGGGCCGCTCGCTGGTCGGGCACGTACGAACGCACGGTACCCGCCACACTGTGGCCCGGCCGCATCCCCATCACTTCCTTGACGATCGAGAACGACATGCCGCGGCGGGGATCGAACATGTCCTTCAAGCCCCCCACGCTCCGCCAGAAGAAATAATCGTCGGAGAGCCGGTGCAGCCGTTCGGAAAGATCCATGAAGCGGGCGTAGCCGGCGCCGCTGCCGGTTCCGGGGGCATAGGCGTCGAGCGTGGTCCGCATGCGGTCGACATCGGCATGGAGATCGAGCGTCGACCCGTCGTCGAAGAAGCTCCGCCACTGCGGGTCGAGCGGCACGAGGTCGAGATGGCTTTCCAGGTCGCGGCCCGCCTCGGCATAGATTCGCTTGAGCACCCGGGGGATCGTGAGGATCGTCGGGCCCATGTCGAAGCGAAAGCCCTGCTCTGCCAACACGGCCGCCTTGCCCCCCACCCAGGCGTTCTTGTCGCAGAGCGTGACGGCATAGCCGCGGGCGGCGAGCGTGCAGGCCGTCGCGAGACCACCGAGGCCGCCGCCCACCACCACCACCCTGTTTGATTCACCCGCGGTCTTCATAGGGCCTTCCTCGGCTGTTGATGCGATCTTGGATGTGGCTGTCCGGAGCCAACGGACGCAGACCCGCTGTCATACCGCGCCGGCGGGTTCCGAGCGGTGGGGAGTGGTGGCGGCCTCGGGACGGCGGCGGCGGGAACGGGGATCGACATCAAGGTCCGCGAGCAGCAGGTCGGATGTGATGCGCGCCGACGAATAGATGACCGGCAGGCCGCTGCCCGGATGCGTGCCACCCCCCACGAGGTAGACCCCGTCGAGATCCTCGAACCGGTTGTGCGGCCGCATGTGCAGCATCTGCGTCAGGTCATGCGAGAGGTTGAAGGTCGCCCCCCGGTAAATCTCGTAGTCGTCCTGCCAGTCGTCCGGGGTGATCATCTTCTCGTAGCGGATCCGCTCCCGAATGCCGTGAATGCCCAGCCGCTCGAGTTGGTCGAGGGCCACTTCGCGGTAGCCAGCGGCTTCCCGCCGCCAGTCGACGTTCGGGTGGCGGTGCGTGACCGGGATGAGCAGGTAAAGCGTGCTCATCCCCGCGGGAGCGAGCGTGGGATCGGTGATGCCGGCATTTTGCACGTACATCGACGGATCACTGCCGAGCCGGTGATTCGTCTCGATGTCGGCGAGATTGTTGCGGTAGTTTTCCGAGAGATAGATCGTGTGGTGGGGGATCTCGTCGTAGCGGCCTTCGATACCGAGATAGAGCATGAACGTGGAGCATGAGAACCGCTTCGACGCGATCTTCCGGTCGCTCCACCGTCGCCGCAGCCGGTCGGGCACCAGCCGCGTCATCGTTCGCGCGAAGTCCGCGTTGACGACGGTGGCGTCGGCCGCGTAGGTGGCCCGGGGCGTCCGCACCGCCGTCACCTTCCTGCCGTCGAAATCGAGCGACTCGACCGGTTCGCCGTAGTGGATCTCCACGCCCATGTCGGTGGCGATCTTGGCCATCGCCGTCGAGACGGCGCCGCAGCCACCGATGGGGTGGAAGACACCGTGCTCGTATTCGAGGAACGAGAGGATCGAGAACAGGCTCGGGCAGCGGAACGGCGACATGCCGAGATACTTCGATTGGAACGTGAACGCCAGCCGGATCCGCTCGTCCGAGAAGAACGTGCCGAGTTCCGCGTCGAGGCTCTTCCATGGCTTGAGCAGCGGGATCAGCTTGACCAGGTCCGGCGTGGCCAGGTCCATCCAGCTCTCGAAGGGCTGCTGGAGAAACGGTGCAAACCGGTCGAATTTCTCGCGTGTGGCGGTCATGAACCGCGTGAAGGCGCCGCGATCGGCCGGCGAAAGCCGTGACACAGCCGCCTCCATCCGGTCGATGTCGGGAGTGGCGAGCAGTTCGCCGCCTGCACCGAAGACGAGCCGGTACTGCGGGTCGAGGCGGACCATCTCCACCTCCCGGCGGAGGTCATAGCCGCAGGTCGCGAAGATCTCGTCGAGGACCCGAGGATAGAGAAAGAACGTCGGGCCGAGATCGAAGCGAAATCCACCCGGAGTGGAGATCGTGCTCGTGCGGCCCCCCGGCACGTCGAGCCGTTCGAGAATCCGCACGCGGAGGCCAGCCTCGGCCAGGAGCATCGCGGCGGCGAGCCCACCCGGACCGGCACCGATGATATTGACCGTTCGCGTCATCCGCTCTCTTTTACCATCGGGGCCGGGCACCGGTATGTGCCGGGGCGGCGAGCCAAAACTCCCGCTGCCGCCGTACTATAGGGAGCGGGAACCGACGGTCAAGAAACGGCGTCCCACCGCCTGCGCCCCAGAGATTACGAGCGCAGTCCCGGCATCACGAGCGTGTTCCCGGCCAACACTGCCGTGGCGGGAGCCGATCAATAGGGGATGTACATCGCGCCGCGGGCGGGCCGCAGGCCACCGAATGGGCCGCGGCGGTAGAGCGGCACGGCCACCGCGGCCGGGGCGTAATAAGTCGTCACCGGGGCGGCGTAGACGGGCGCTGCAACCACTGGCGCGGCCAGCGGTGCGGGAGCGTAGTAGCTCGTGACGCTCACTGGAGCGGCAACCGTTTCCACCGCATAGTTCGCGACCTGATAGTTTGCGACTTGGGCGAACGGGTAGTTGGCCACGTAGCCGGTGGCGATGGGCGGGGAAAATGCCGTGACAGCGGCGTAGTTGCCAGCGGGCGAGTAGTTGGCCATGTAGCCGCCCGGATAGCCGGCGGCCATCGGTGCATAGGGCGCGTAATAGGAAGTGATGGGCCGCAGGGTTTCGTAGACCACGGCCTGTCCCTGGGCGAGCGACGCGGGGCCGGCCAGGCAGGCCGCCACGACGGCCGATGCCAGCATGACCCGTCGGCCCAACCGGTTCCCAGCCAGATGGTTTCCAGCCAGACGTGACGAGGAGGATACGAGGGTGATGGGAAGCAGCATGGCGTTGTCCTTTTGATTCCTTCCGTGGAACGCGGCGGGAACCCCCCG
>JBILWX010000185.1:0-5487 GCA_044369655.1 Pirellulales bacterium | reverse complement strand
TACCTCGGCATCGAAAAGCGCTACTACGAGCCGACCGACCGGGGCTTCGAGCGGGATCTCGCCGAGCGGCTCACCGCGATCAGGCGGCGGCTGGCGGGCGAGCCGCCAGCGGGCTGACGGCGGCCAACCCGCCGAGTTCCGCGAGCATCTCGTGGCAGAGCACCTCTTCCAGCCGGGCGAGCGCCCGCGCCACCACGGCGCCGTCGAGCACGCGATGGTCGGCGATGAGCGTCACCAGACAGTTCCCGTCGGCATCGAGCGGTGCGTAGGAGAGGCTCGTCGTGCAGATGGTGGGGTGAAAGCGGTTGGTCGCGCCCAGGCCGGCCAGCGTGGAGAGGCTGAACGTGCCGATCCGTGCCGCCCGCTTTCGGGAGAACGAGTTCATGTTCCACCGCAGGATCGTCCGCCGCAGGAATCCCGGCACCATCTCCAGTTCCAACTGCCGCTTGAACATCTCCTCGACCGGCTTCGTCGCACAGTCGGCGATGAACTGCTGAATCTCCGGGAGCGTCCGGGTGTCGGGCGATGCCAGCCGCGCCCAGAAGAGCCGGTCTTCTCCGTCTTCGATCCGGTTCACGGCCAGCGTCGCCACGCTCTCAGCGGCGGTGGCGAGGCGGGATCCAGACAACCCCTGCACGAGCCAGGTGCGGAGCACGGGCATCTCGCGGGCGACGAGTGCATAGGCCTTGAGGAAGACTGCCGCCCAGCCGATCCGCATGGCGCCGGCGGCGGCCGTTTTTCCGACGGCGGCGCGGGCCGCGCCAAGTGGGCCGAGTGGCATGGTGCGTTCGACGGGAAAGAGCGGAATCTCCTGCGCGAGCCGGGCCACGTCGCTGACGCAGGCCCGGGCCGCGGAAAACCGGCTCGGGGTCACGATCGGGGCGTGGTGCGGCATCGGGGAAATCTCCTCGCCGGCATTGAATCGGATCGGCCGCGTTCGCGGAATGTCAATTCTGGGCGGCTGGAGCGGGCAGGGGGCATCCCGGTCGCTGGCGGGCCGCACGGCCGTCCGTAGGATAGGCGGGGTTGGCTGCGTCACGCGGGCTGCCTGCCTCCGAACACGCAGCCATGAACCCTGGAACGCATGCTTGCCATGGCCCGCGACGAGTCTCCCCTGCCGCAGGATCAACCGCCCCGTGAGGGCGGCGTGGTGGCGGACACGAGGCCGCCATCGACGTTGCCCACCTCCGACACGCACGCGTCCGGCGGCGCAGTCTCGCAACGCTCGACCGATTTCGGTCTGGGGGACGACCGGTCGGAAGAGGGCCCTGACCCGCTGCTCGGTGTCGACTTCGGCGGCCTCCGCATCGAGCGGCTCATTGGCGAGGGGGGCATGGGCCGCGTGTACGAGGCGACGCAATCGCACCCGGCCCGCACCGTGGCTGTGAAGGTGATGCGGGCACCGGCCGCGGGGGCCGCCGGCGTGAAGCGGTTCCGTCGGGAGGCCGATGCGCTGGCACGGCTTCGCCATCCAGGCATCGCCCAGATCTTCATGGCAGGCTGCCACCGCCATGGCATCGTCGACGTGCCGTACTACGTGATGGAATTCATTCCCGGTGCGGAGCCGCTCGTGGCGGCGTGCAGGCGGCGGTCGCTGCCGGTCCGCGAACGGCTCGAACTCTTGCTGGCCGTGAGCGAAGCGGTCGGCCACGGCCATGCGGCGGGGATCGTGCATCGCGACCTCAAGCCGGGCAACATTCTCGTCGATGCTGCGGGCAATCCGAAGATCATCGACTTCGGCATCGCGAGGATGGACAGCCTCGACGGGGACGCCCCTGCCGATGCTCCGCGGACCGAGACGGGACAGTTCATCGGGACGCGGCCCTACATGGCCCCCGAGCAGTTTGCGGACCACCGCACAGCCATCGATGCGCGGACCGATGTCCATGCGATCGGGGTGCTGATGCACGAGGTGCTCGGCGGGCGGCTGCCCTACGACGTGGCAGGAAAGTCGCTCGTCGAGACGGCGCGCATCGTGCAGCAGTCGCGGCCTGCCCGGCTCGTGATCACCGGTCTCCGCGGGGCCGACGGCCCGCTCGCCCGCGGCGCCGAGGCGATCGCGGCACGGTGCTTGCAGAAAGAGCCGGCCGACCGCTATTCCACGGCGGCCGCGGTGGCCGACGATCTGCGTCGGCTGCTGGCTGGCGAGCCGCTTGCCGCTGGAGTCGCGGACGGTCCCCGCAGGCTCGTGGGGCTCGCGTCGTGGGGCCGCCGTCGGCCTGCGGTCGTGGTCGCCGTGGCAGCGCTGTGTGCGGCATGCTCGTGGGGCCTGTGGAGGGTACGGTCGCCGCGGGCGTCACTCGACAGGAGTCCCGCCGCGTCGGCTGCGTCGGCTGCCGTGGAAACGGCAGCCTCTGGCCGGGGTGTGCAGTCCGTTGCAGGGAGGTTTGCCACCGTCTCGAGCGGCCGCACGACGCCGCTGGAGTGGGTGGATGTCAGCTTCGAAGACGATGTGTTCGGACTGGGAGCCGACGATTTTCGGCTCACGCATCAGGGCATGCCCGTGTCGGTGGATGGCCTGACGGTCACGGGCGGTCCCCGGAACTGGCGGATCGGTGGTTTGGCGGCGTTGACGGCCGAGGCCGGCGCGTACGTGCTGGCCGTCGCGGGCACGGAGAGATCGCCCGTGGATGGCAGTGGCACCGTTGTGGCTGTTTCCGCGGAGGCCGGGTGGCAGAGCCCGCCGTATCGGGAGATCCGCTTCAGCCTGCTCGACGACGATTGGGAGCGGGACGTGGTGTCGATCGCATCTGCCGAACGCTACACCGAACGGCATGCCGGAGCGACGACGTTCATCCGCCCCACGGTGGCCGGCCGCGAGGGTGTGGTCACGCTGCGTTTTGACCTGCCTTTCACGATTCAAGACGCCACGCTCACCGCGCCGCTGGCGGTCTGGACGACCGGCGATCCCTTTCCCTACGACCCCGGTGCACGGGCGGCGCTCGATGTCTCTGCCGACGGCGAGGCGTGGGAGTCGGTCGTGGAGTTGAAGGCCGGGGCGGGCGGTTTCAACGCCGCCGAGCACGACATCGGTCGGATCGTGGCCGGCGGCAGGCGGATCTGGGTGCGGGTCCGGCTGATCGCCACACGCGAGTGGCCCGGCGACGGGCTGATTTTCGCGCAGTTCCTGCGGACGGATCCCGACGAAAAGGAGGGCGGTTTTCGGCTCACGGTCACCGGCCCCCATCCGCCGGTGATTCCGCCGGAAAGGCCGTGAGGCCGGGCCCGGCGAGTGGGGCGTGGACGGCCGAGAAAGTGTGTTAAACTAGCGGCGTCGTTTTGACTGTGGTGGCTATAGCTCAGTTGGTTAGAGCACTAGATTGTGATTCTAGGGGTCGCGGGTTCGAGTCCCGTTAGCCACCCTTTCTTTTCTGCCGCGTTTGCCGGCGTCGGTCATCAGCGACCCGAAAGGTCACTCGCTTCACAACGATCCCCGTTGCGAAGTCCAGTGAGAATGCGCTCGATTTGTACGCGGTGAATGCCCATATGCATGCCCACCAGGGCATGCCAGCCTGCGGCATTCAGGGGCCCGAACCAGGGATGCGGGTATCGGGCGTGTGTGTTGAGGCTCGGCGACGCGGCTACGGCCGAAGCGATCGCATCACATGACGCTTCATACGCCTCCAGAACCTCCGGCCCTACGTCGGCGCTCGGCTTGACTGCCGCAGTGCTGGCTGCACCAGCCGGAGTGACTTCACGCACCAGTTCTCCGATGAGGAGTGCCAACAATTCGTGGACGATCCGCAGGTGTTCCAGCGTCATCCACACCGACCAATAGCGACTGCTGTCCTCGAGCCCTGCGATACGACGAATAAGCACCCGGCGGGCCCCCGCTTCGGCATCGCATGTGCGAAGGAGAGCGCGAATGAGTTCACGCTCGCGCCCAAATCGAACGTCAAAAGACCGGCGGCTACCCGTCCATCGACGCAGGCCAAACAAGGTGCGGGCAACCAACAACTCGAGCCGGGGCAGCCCGGCGCCGGGCGGTGCCAGATGGTGATCCCTTGGGGCAGTCATTGCATGGTTGCTTGACAGAACGGGAGTTGATCGGCGGTGGGGCTACGGAGCCGCTGCCTCTGCTTCGAGGGGGCGCGGGAGCGAGTGCCGCGAGCCACCCTTTCGTCGGCCGCGGGTGTCCGGCCGGCTCACTTGCCGGCGCCGCCCAGATCGAGCTTGCTCCACTTTTTGCCGGTGAGCTTGGCGGCATTCGCCGCCGATAACGGGCCGTTGTTCTTGAACGTCAGCGACTGCAGCTTCGGCATGGCGGCGATCGTGCCGACGGAGGCCTCGGTGACGCCGGTCTCCCGGATGGACAGCTCCTTCAGGTTCGGCAAGGCCGCGATCACGCCGACCGAGGCGTCGGTCATCTGCGGCAGACTCCAGATGTCGAGCACTTCCAGTTCCTTGGCGGCCGCGAGCTGACGCAGCCCCTCGTCGCCCACGCTCGCCAGTTCATGCAGATAGAGCCGCTTGAGCCGCGGAAGCTTCGCCAGCACCGCCAGCGCCGGATCCCCGACATCGGGCAGGTCGCGCAGCGTCAGGCGGGTGAGTGGCAGCCCCGCGAGCGCCAGGACTCCGTCGGTGCCGAACCCCTGACAACGGAAGACTTCCAGCGACGAGAGCTTCTCGAGCTTCGCGAGGTGCGGCCCGGATTCGTTCGTGATCACGAAATCCTGCATGAGCAGTGACTCGAGCGTTGTGCTCTCGGCCAGCCCTTGCAGCCCCGCATCGGTGACGGCGGTGCTCCGGTGCTTCAGCGCCGTGAGGTGCGGGAGCTTGCCGAGCACTTCCAGCGTCATGTCGCCGGCCTCCATGTTGCCGCGCAGGTCGAGGCCTTTCAGCTGCGGCATCTTCGCGAGGCGGCGGGTGTTCAGATCGTTGAAGCGGTTTTGCAGGAGCGCCAGCCGCTCGAGCTTCGCGAGGCTGGCGATCTGCTTCAAGGCCGCACCGGTCAGGTTGGTGTTCGATGACAGGTCGAGTTCGATCAGGTTCGGGAAGGCCTGCACGAGCGTCTCGACGCCCGCGTCGGTGACGGCGCTGTTGGTCAGAGCCAGTGTGTCGAGGTTGCCCAGACCGGTGAGTTGCCCCACCATCGCGTCATTGAGGACGCGGCAGTTGAGAATCCGCAGCGCCCGCAGGTCGCCGAGCCGGCCGAAGAGCGCCACGTCGTCGGCCGTGAGTTCGGCGCCGTCCTCGATCGTGATCTCGGTGAATCGACCCTCGCCGTCGAGTTTGTAGGCGGCATCTTTGCCGAGGGAGTCGAGACGGGTCTTCGCCGCCGCCACGTCGGCTGCAGCCGGTTGGGCCACGGCGGAGCGGATTTCGAGGGCGGAGGGCGAGACCGCGGCCACCAGCATGACGACGAGCCGAGCCAGCCGGCTCCAGCCGAACAGATTCTTCATGACAGCCTCTGTGAGGGGTGGTTGGTATGTGCCAAGGGATCGGGAACGGAGCATCGGCATGGAAAGCGGTATGTGGTGCGGCCCG
>JBILWX010000169.1:0-6516 GCA_044369655.1 Pirellulales bacterium | reverse complement strand
GCGGGCCGCAGCTTCGATCCGCTCACGAGCAGGATGTCGGACCACTTGTAGGTCCAGTAGTCGACGAATTCAGGACGGGCCAACAGCAGCTCCACCAGACGTTCGCGCTTGGCGGGAGACTGGTCGTCGAGATAACCGCGGACCTCCTCCGGCGTCGGCAGGCGGCCGATCGTGTCGAGGAAGGCGCGGCGGATGAAGGTCGCGTCGTCACACGGCGACGAGGGCTTGAGGCGGAGCTTCTGGAGCTGCTCGAGCACGATGTCGTCGATGAGGTTGGCCCGGGGAGCCTGGGCGTAGACCGCGGGCAGGACCTCGTGCGGGAAGGGCACCACCACGCGGGCCAGCGCGATCTGCGACGAGAACCAGGCGGTCACCGCCCCCTCGCCATGCCCCACCACCGTGGCCAGCCCGACCGGATCGACCGTGGCCACCGTCTCGTCGGCCGACGTGAACCGCGTCCAGCGGGTGACGTCGCGGGTGCTGCCGTCGCTGTAGGCCGCGGTGACGGTGAATGGCTGCGACGAGCCCGGCATGAGAGCGGCCTCCGCCGGGGCAAGCGCGATCGACACGAGCTTCTTTTCCCGCGCATCGGGACCGGGGCAGCCGGCCGCGATCCAGGCTGCCAGCAGCCGGTAGTCGTGGCCGTCGACCTCGAGCCGTTTGCCGCCCTTGTGGGCCACGGCCATCGTGGGCTTGGTCAACAGCAGGCTCGTGCCCGGGTCGGCCAGGTCGACACGCCGGCCGCGGGCATCCCGCGTGATGGCGAGGTGATCGGAGGCGGGATCATAGCCGAAGAGCGAGAGCCGAAACCCTCCCTTGCCCGCGAGCGCCCCGTGGCAGCCGCCACCGTTGCAGCCCGCCTTGGACAGGATCGGCATCACGTCGAGGGCGAAGCTGACCGTGCCTGGAACGGCTGCCGGACCGGCGTCATCGACGGCCGGTGCGCGACCCGGCATGGAGAGTCCGAGCACGACGGCGATGGCGCTAATGCTGGCGATGCTGCGGCACTGCATGAAAACACCTCAGGCAAAGAGTTCGCGTCAGGCAAAGAGTTCGCGGATCGGTTCGGTGCCGAAATCGGTGAGCGCGAAGGGCCTGCCTGCGGGGCCGGGCAGGTGGCTGGTGTGGTCGAGGCCGAGGCTATGAAAGATCGTGGCCACGATGTCGCCGGGGCTCACCGGCCGCTCGGCGGGGAAGCCGCCGATCGTGTCGCTGGCGCCCACGACCCGGCCCCCCTTCACGCCGCCGCCCGCGAAGGAGCAGGTGAAGCACTGCGGCCAGTGGTCGCGGCCACCGGCCGGATTCACCTTCGGCGTGCGGCCGAATTCGGCGAGCCCCGACACGAGCGTGTCGTCGAGCATGCCGCGTTGGTGGAGGTCTTCGATCAGGGCCGAGTAGGCCTGGTCGTACATCGGGCAGACGATGTTCTTCATCCCCTCGATCGACGTGAAGGGCTTCGAGCCGTGGATGTCCCAGGTGATCTCGTCGAAGACGGTCAGAAACGTGTTGATCGTGATGAAGCGTACGCCGTTCTCGACCAGCCGCCGCGCAAGCAGGCAGCACTGGCCGAACCGGTTCATGCCATACCGCTCACGGACCGCCTGCGGCTCCTTCGAGAGGTCGAAGGCCTCCCGCGCCTGCGTGCTCGTCATCAGGCGGTAGGCGGCATGAAAATTCTCGTCGAGCAGCCGGGCGTCTTCGCTGGCCTCGAACTCGCGGGCCGCCCCCTCCACGATCTCCCGCATCTTCTTGCGGCGGTCGAGCCGGGCCACGCTGATCTGGTCGGGCGGCAGGAGGTCGGGCACGCGGAAGTTGGGCTGGGAGGGGTCGGCCATCAGCGCGAACGGATCCTGGGCCTTGCCGAGGAAGCCGCCGGCCTGACCGTTGGGGAGATTGCCGCCGCCGCGGCCCATCAGCTGCGGAAGCACGACGAACGGCGGCAGGTCGGTCCGCCGGCCGAGGAGGTAGGAGGCGACGCTGCCCGCGTGGGGCGTCTGGATGCCGCCGGTGAACCGTCGCCCGGTCTGCAGCATCTGCCAGCCGGCGTCGTGCACGGCCGCGCCGTCGTGGCGGCACGAGCGCACGAGCGAAAACCTGTCGGCGAGCGCCGCATGCTTCGGAAGCAGTTCCGAGATCTCGAAGGCGTCGGTCTTCGTGCGGATCGGCTTGAAGGGCCCGCGGATCTCGGCGGCCGCCTCGGGCTTCATGTCCCAGAGGTCGAGCTGGCTCGGCCCCCCGAGGTTGAAGATCATGATGCACGACCGCTTCTCGTGCCCCGGTCGCACCTTCCCCTCGCTCGCCGCCCGCACGTATTGCGGCAGGGAAAGCCCGATGGCCGACAGGGCTCCCGCGTGCAGGAAGTCGCGGCGGGAGGGGCCGTTTCCACAGAGCAGGGCCCTCTGGCCCGGACGGTTCGCCTGAAACTCGAACATGGAAGACTCCTTTCGCTGGAGCGGGTGGGGCACCCGGCGACTCCTTTTAAGGATAGTCCGCGAACCCCGGTCGTGTCATTTGACGGTTGCGGCAGGCGTTTGTATTAAAGACGCATGGCCCGCCATGCCCATGCCAGCCGGAAGGTGCCCTCGCAGGCCGAGCAGATGCTCCGGCTGTTCGACGCCATTCCCGACGTGTTTCTGTTCGTCAAGGATCGGCAGAGCCGCTTCGTCGGGGGCAACGCCGCCTGGCTGGCCATGCACGGATGCCGCACGGTCGCCGAGATCACCGGCAAGACGGACGCCGATTTCCACCCGCCGGCGCTCGCCGCGCAATATGTCGCAGAGGATCGGCAGGTGATGCAGTCGGCCCGGCCGCTCCGCGATCAATCCTGGCTCGTGACCGACAGCGAGGGCAGGCCGCGGTGGTATCTGTGCACGAAGATTCCGCTCCTCGACGGCCGCGGCAAGGTGGCGGGGCTGGCCGGCATCCTGCGGCCGTTCGACCGGGCCGGCAGTGCGCCCGAGGAATACCGGCGGCTGACGCCCGCGCTCGAGCATGTGATCACGCAGTACGGCCGGCCCATCGCCTGCGCCGATCTGGCCCGGCGGGCCGGCCTGTCGGTCAGCCAACTCCAGCGGGAGTTTCGCCGGCTGTTCAATATCACTCCCGGCGACTACATCCTCTGGACGCGGCTGATGATGGCCCGCCGCCGGCTGGAGCAGACGGCCGATCCGATCCGGCAGATCGCGGCCGACTGCGGCTTTTACGACCAGGCCCATTTCACGCGGGCGTTTCGCAGGCATGCCGGCCTGCCGCCGCAGCACTACCGTCAGCGGCACGGCGGCCGTCGCGGGAACGAAAGTTGACGCGACGGTGGACGGTCTGCGACAACCGCGACCGTCGCCCGGCGGCTCCGGTCCGCGGTTCGGTGCGTATCTCCTTCCACCAGAAAGCGAGTGGCAAATGTCCGAGTTTCTCTCCGAGACCGAAGGCTGTGACCTGCTGGCCCGCCTGTTCAAGGCACGGGGTTTCGCGATCGAACGCAACGTGCTCTTTCGGGAGTATGGTGTCGAGTTTCACGTCGACGGGTGGGATCCCAAAGCCCGTGTGGGTTTCGAATTTCTCACCAGCGAAGACGACGATCACGACGATCTGACGGTCGAGGAGTATCAGACGCTGGCGACGGCCCAGCAGAAGGGTGAACTGTCGCTGTTCATCCTCGACGAGGTGGAACCGCTGTCGGCCAAGGACCTCGCGGCATCGGCCCACGAGTTTCTCGACGAGGTCGCCGAGGCCGTGCAGGCCCGCCGAACGGGCGCCGTCATGAAGAAGAGGGCCTCCCACAAGAAGGCCGCTGTCAAGAAGGCCACGGCGAAGAAGGCGCCCAAGAAGAAAGCTCCCACGCAGAAGAAGGCCGTTGCCAAGAAGAAACCCGCAGCCAAGCAGAAGGTCGCCGCCAAGAAGAAGGTCGGGAAGAAGGTCGGGAAAAAGGCGGCCGTCAGGAAGGGACGAACGAAGCGGTAGGCGAGGGCGCCGCGTGTCTACGGATCACGCGCGATCCGCGGGCGTGGTGGTTCCGGGCTGCCCATGCCCCGTCGCCGGACGTTCGCTACGGGCATCCCGCCCTTCGCTCTCTCGATGCTGCCTGCGCTTCGCCATCCTGGCTGCGCTGGTCAGCAACGCCGGCTCTCGGGTCATGGGCAGCCCCTTGCGAAACCTGCATCGCCGTCTGCCCGTCAGTCGCCGGCACGTTTCATGACGACGGCGGCATTGTGGCCGCCGAAGGCGAATGACTGGGTGATGGCCGTGTCGATCGGGCAGGGGCCGGCTGCGCGGACGAACCGCAGGTCGCGGATCGGCTGCTCCAGGTTGCGGCAGGCGTGTGTCGCCTGATGAAAGAGCGACAGGGCGGTGGCCGCCGCTTCGATGCCGCCGCTGGCGCCAATGCAGTGGCCGGTGAGCGATTTGGTGGCGTTGACGAGAGGCTTCGTGCCGAAGAGCCGGTCGATGACCGACGACTCGATCTCGTCGTTCACCGCCGTGCCGGTGCCGTGTGCATTGACGTAGTCGACATCAGCAGGCGTGCAGCCGGCGTCCTGCACGGCTGCCTCCACCATGGCGGTGATCCGCGCGGCTGACGGATCCATCATCATCACGCTGTAGCCATCGAAGTTTTCGGCATAGCCGGCGATCTCGGCATAGACCCTCGCGCCCCGCCGACGGGCGGCCTCCGCCTCCTCGCAGACGAGCACCGCGGCCCCCCCCTCGGCGAAGAGGAAGCCGGTGCGGTCGCGGTCGAAAGGGCGATTGGCGCGGGTGAGGTCGGCGCCCTCGGCCGCCAGCGTGCGGGCGACGTCGAAGCCGCGGAAGATGCCGCCGTAGGGATCGCCGAGATATTCCGCGCCCCCGCAGAGAGCCAGGTCGACATCCCCCGCCGCGATCGCGCGAAAAGCGTGCCCCACGGCCACCGTGCCGGCGGCGCAGGCCTGGGAGAACGTCAGGTTCGGGCCGCACAGCGACCAGCGGATGCCCAACAAGGCCGAGATTGCATTGGGCATCATGGAGGGAACGGCATAGGGATTGAAGCGGGGCGGCATCGGCGGCAGCACCGCCGGATCGGGAACCACCGACGCCAGCGGGCTCATCACGTGGTTGGCCAGATTGCCCACGAACGACGTGATGCCCCCGACGCCCGTGCCCATGAAGACGCCGCAGCGTTCCGAACGCTGGGCCTCGAGCCGGAACGTGTTCTTCTTTGGGTCGACGGAGGAGGTGCCGATGGCGGCGTCTTGGATGGCCTCGGCCGACGCCGCGATCGTGAGCATGCCGCTGGTGTCGAGTTGCATCTGCTCGATCCGGCCGATGCCCAGGGCCGGCCAATCGAGCGCGGGCAGGGGAGCCCAGATCGTCGACGTCGTTTCGGCGTAACGCCGCCAGGATGCCGGGACGGGAGCCACCACGCTGCGGCCCGCCAGCATGGCCGACCAGTTCTCTGCCGCGGAACCGCCCAGCGGCGAAATCATGCCGATGCCGGTGACGACGACCCGCCGGCGACTCATGCCAGCGCTTTTTCCTCGACGCGACGGCTGATGTAGGTGACCACGTCGCCCACGGTGGCCAGGGACTGCGCGTCGCTGTCGGTGATCGACCCGCCAAACTCGTCCTCGAGCGCCATGACGAGCGTGACCGAGTCGAGCGAATCGGCGCCGAGATCCTCGCGAATCCGCCGGTCGCTCCCCAGTTCCTCGACATCGACCTTCAAGACGTCGACGATCGTATGCTCGACGCGTTCGCGAATTCCTGCGGCTGCCATGAGTGCTTTGAGTGCTTTCCTGCGGTCGGCGCCCGGAAGTCGAGACGCATGAGAACGGTATCGAGTCAATAGTGTTCCGGCGACGGCCGTGCCGTCAAGGGGCCAAACCGGGGGGAGCCGATTCGCGATCAGCGGCGGGGAAATCCGCTTTCCGCGGCCCTGTGTTCGTGTAGGCTCTCATCGGGCCACGAGCCCGCGAGGCAGCAGCCTCGCCGTTCGGTCCGTCTGGTACCCGTTTTGTGAAAGCGAGCGATGCGTGCGTCAGTCTGCCAGTGACAAGCCGGCCGTCCGGATAGCGTCCGTGGGCATAGCCAATCCGCCTGTCCGCGTGGAGCAGACGCGGGGCATGGAACTCGTGCGGGTGCATTACCGCGACGTGCTGTCGGACCGCAGCATGGACGTGCTCGAAAAGGTCTTTTCCCATCCGAGCATCCTCACGCGGTATCTGTCGTTCGACACGGAACTCGACGTCGTCTCGCTCAAGAACGAGGATCCGGACCGGCGGATGGAACGATTCACTCGCTGGTCGACTGCCTTGTCGCAGCGGGCGGCGGTGGCGGCCCTCGGCCAGGCCGGGGCGTCGGCGGCCGACATCCGCGAGATCGTGGTCAATACCTGCACGGGCTATATCTGTCCGGGGGTGTCGACCTACCTGCTGGAGGCGATGAAGCTCGATGGCGGCGTGCGGGTGTTCGACGCCGTGGGGAGCGGGTGCGGCGGGGCGTTGCCCAATATCGACCTGGCGACGCATGCGCTGCATGCCAACC
>JBILWX010000113.1:0-11210 GCA_044369655.1 Pirellulales bacterium | reverse complement strand
CGTGGAGGTGTGCAGCGCCACCTACCAGATGGACAACGACATGAGCCTGCTGATCTCCAACGCGATCTTCGGCGACGGGGCCGCGGCGGCGGTCCTCTGGACCCGCCCGGAGGGGCTGCGGATCGTCGACTCGGCGGGGCGGATCGACACCTCGTTTCGCGAGGACGTGCGGTATGTCTACAAGCAGGGCAAACTCCACAACAAGCTATCGGTGCAGCTGCCCAAGGTGGTGCGGGCGGTGGTGCCGCCGCTGATCGATGAATTGCTCGAACGGAACGGGCTGTCCCGTGGCGACATTCAGCACTGGGCCATCCATCCGGGGGGCGACAGAATGGTCGCCGCCCTCGAAGAGGCGCTCGAACTGACCAAGGAGCAGATGGCTCCCACCCGGGAAGTGCTCGCCGCCTATGGCAACATGTCGTCGCCCACCGTGCTCTTCATCCTGAAGAACCTCATGGATCGGGGCATCAAGCCGGGCGAGAGGGTGCTGATGACGGCCTACGGCGCCGGCATGTCGGCCTATGCCTGTCTCCTCGAGGCCTGATGGCCGTCGGTAGTCGCTGGACTCCAATTTTCGTATCGTGAGGGTGTTTCGCGGCGGCGGCGGATGTCGCGACGTGCAACGCCGCGTGGGCTTGCTGGATGCAGCCGCGAGGGTTCGATTCATCAGGGAGGCTGGCATGCGAGGACGCATCGGCAGGTGCGGTGGTGGAGCGTGGGGGGTCTGCGCCGTTGCCGTGGTCGCGGCTGGGGTAGTGGCCGTCCGTGGCGAAGCGGCGTCCTTCCCCTCGAGCGAGAAACTGCTGCCGGCCTCGACCCGCGTGTGGGTGAGCGTGGCCGATCCCCAGGCTCTGAAAAAACGGTTCGAGCGGTCGTCGCTGGGAGGCCTGGTCTACGACCCGCTGATGAGCACGTTTTTGGACGGCCTGCGGCAGCAGGGCAAGACGTCTGCGGACCCATTGCGGGGTACGCTCGAGATCACCCTCGAGGAAGTCGAGAAGATCGCCGGCGGGGAGATCGCGCTGTCCGTGATCGAACGGTCGGATGGCAAACTGGCGACGGTCGCGCTCATCGACACCTCGGGCCGAGATGCCGAGGTTGCGCCAGTCGTGGAGGCGGTTTTGGGCAGGGTGGCTGCCAAGGGGGGCAAGCCCGACGCTGCGCCCCCTCCGATCAAGGCCTTCTCGTTGCCGGTGCCCCCTCCGGCCTCCGGGGCTGCTCCTGCGGCAGCCGCCGCGGCCACGGTCGCATCGCGGCAGTTCGCCATCGCCGTGGCTCCCGGCCATGTGGTCGTCGGTGATGGATATGACGCCGTGCGAGAAATGTCTGCGACGATCGACAAGGCCCGAGCAAACCCCGCTGGCGGCCGTGCCGATGCGCTCGCCACGTTGCCGGCCTTCGCGAAAGTGATGGAGCGCTGCGGGAAGGACGTGCCCGCGACCGCGACGCCGGTGCGGTGGTTCGTCGATCCGTTGGCCTACATCGCCGCCGACCGGCGGACCTACCCCCCGAAGAAAAACAAGAAGGGGCCCGATTACGTCGCCATCCTGCGACGGCAGGGATTCGACGCCGTGAACGGCGCGGGCGGATGCCTGTTCTTCGGGGAAGGCAACGTCGATCTGCGGCACAACACGCTGATCCATGCCCCGGCGCCGGACGGCCGGCCGGCCGATGGCCCCGACCGCTTCCAGAAAGCGGCACGGATGCTCTGTTTTCCCAACGTCTCCGATCTCGCTCCGGCGCCGTGGGTGCCCGGTGGAGCGGCATCGTGGGTGTCGTTCGAATGGGACATCACCAATGCCTTCGACTCGATGCAGCCCCTCGTGGACGACGTCATCGGCGAGGACGGGGTCTTCGAGGACGTGATCGCGAGCCTCCAGGAGGATCCGGATGGACCGCAGATCGACGTGCGAGGCGATCTAATCAAGCACCTCGGCCGGCGGTGTGCGATGGCGAGCGATCACGAGGCGCCCATCGACCCCGACTGCGAGCGGATGGTGATCGCGATCGAGACCCGCGACCCGGCGGCGGTGTCGGCGGTGGTCGGCAAGGGCATGACGAGCGAGGCGGATGTGCGGACGGTCACGGTCGGAGAGCACGTGATCTGGGAGACCACCAAGCCTGCCGCACGTCCGGAGCCAAGCGGGCAGCCGGCCGCAGGCGACGGTGATGACGCGGCCGGCCGCCGGCGGAACCGGCAGCGCGAACGCAAGGAGAACGACGAGGTCTGGCCGAATCTGTCGGTGGCCGTGGCCCACGGGCATGTGTTTCTGGCGTCGCACCGCGATTTTCTCGAACGGGTGCTGGCCACTGCACGCACCTCCTCGATCGCCGAAGATGATGGCTATCGGGACGTGGCCGCCGAGCTGAACAAGCTGCTGGGCGGGGAGCGAGCCCTGAGTTCGTTCAACCGCACCGAGAAGCTGGTCAGGCCGGCCTACGAACTGCTCCGCGCGGGCCGGTTGCCCGAAAGCAAAAGCCTCGCGGGCACGCTGCTGAAGAGACTGCTCGAAGGCGACGGGCAGAACGGGGGCAAGTCACGGGATCTGGGTCAGCCGAAGCAGAAGGTCGACGGCAGCTCGTTGCCCGAATTCGAGGAGATCCGCCGCTACTTCGGCGTGAACGGCATGAGTATGCAGTCCACGCCCGATGGCTGGTATCTCGTGGGGGTCGGCCTCTGGGATGGGCCGGGAGACGGCGGGAAACGGCCGGCGGCTGGGCCGGCAGCTCCCTGACTGAGGGACGCAGTGCCGGCTGGATTCCGCCTGCATTCCGTTGGGGAAGTCTGCGGAAGCTCTGCCCTTCGTGCCGATATCAGGGGGGCCGGCGACTGTGCCGGCGTCAGGCCCCCTGAGAGAGGCGAGGAGCAGCCCATGAAACCAGCGTTGCGGCGGTGTCCCCTGCTCGAGCGAGCATCCAGCTCGCAATCGCTTCCCTATGCGCCCTTCCCGTGGAGCCTGCACCGCTGCCTTGACACGGGGTTCGTCTACCTGGCCAATCCACCCGCACAGGATCTGTTTCGCGACGCCTTCGCCTGGGAGGTGACCCACAAGGCGGAGAGCAGGCGTCGGCAGCAGGCCGAGCCCGCCGTGCACGCCCTGAGCGAGGCGATGAAGAGCTTCCGCCGGCGTGTGCTCAAGCGGGACAAGGTCGCCGTGCTCGGTCGCAGCATCGCGCGGTCGTTCGCGGCCGGGCCGATCCGGCTGGTGGATATCGGCTGTGCGGAGGGCACGCTGATCGAGCGGGTCGTCACGGGCGTTCCGGCGGCAGTCGCCGACCGCATCGAGCCGATCGGCATCGAGATCTCGACGCATCTGGCTTCGGTCGCCGGCCGGACGCTGGCGGGCCGCGGTGGCCGCTGCATCCACGCCACCGGCATCGACGGGCTGGCCATGCTCGAGCCGTCGAGCGCACACGTGATCGTGCTCTCCTGCATCCTCGAACATGAAATCGAGCCGTTGACGCTGCTGCGCCGCTGCCGGGAACGGCTCGCGGCCGACGGCCGCATCATCGTCAAGGTGCCGAATTACAACTGCCTCGGCCGCCTCCTGCGGGGCCGGAAGTGGTGCGGCTTCCGCTGGCCGGACCACGTCAATTACTTCACGGCCCAGACCCTCTCGGCCATGGCGCGGGCCGCCGGCCTCGAGGTGGTGCGCATGGGGCTCTTCGACCGCTCTCCCCTCAGTGATTCGCTCTACGCCGTGCTGGGCGCGGCCGGTCCGCGGCGCTGCGCGCGGCAGGCCGCCTGACCCTTCGCGTGCCGACGTGCCCGTCCCCGGCTTCGCACGCCGCAGGGGGATGGCTTATCCTTGTCGGCTCTCCCGGTTCCGCGCCACACCCTGATCGATCCACCATGAGCACCCTCGTCTTCGGGCATCGCAATCCAGACACCGACGCCATCTGTTCGGCCATCGCCTACGCCGACCTCCTCCAGCAGACCACGCGACCCGACGCCGTTGCCGCCTGCTGCGGGCCGCCGAACAAGCGGACCGAATACGTGCTCACGCGGGCCGGGCTGGTGCCGCCGCGGATCGTGATGGACGTGCGGCCCTCGGCGGAGGATCTCTGCCGCCGCGAGATCGTCACCGCCTCGTTCGGCGATTCGTTTCACGACGCCTACCAGCGGATGCAGGCGGCCGACCTGCGGGCGATCCCGGTGGTGGACCAGCGGCGACGGGTGGTGGGCGTGCTCTCCGTGCTGCATCTCATGGACCTCTTCTTCAAGGACGAGGGGGATCCGCTCAAGTTGCGGACGGTGACGACCTGCCTGCAGAAGATCCACGACGTGCTCGGCGGCAGGTTTCAGCACGTGCTCGAGCCGCAGCAGCGCGACCAGCTGCTCGTGATGGTGGGGGCCATGAGCGCGGAGGGCTTCACCGATCGGATGCACAAGTTTCCGGCGGAGCGGCTGATCGTCGTCTGTGGCGACCGGCCCACGATCCAGCTGCCGGCGATCGAGCACGGCGTGCGGGCGCTCGTGATCACCGGCGGCTTCTCGCTCTCCGCGGGGCTCGTCGAGCTGGCCAAGATCCGCAACGTGTCGGTGATTCTCAGCCCCTTCGACACGCTCAATACGACACTGCGAATCAAGTCGTCGCAGTTCATCGATCCGGTGGTCGACACGGAATTCGTCACGGTGCCGGGCAAGGCGAGTGTCGTCGAGGCACGGGGCATCGTGGAGCGATCGCCGCAGCCGGTGTTTCCCGTGGTGTCGGACGACGGCGAGCTGGTGGGCTTGTCGTTCAAGTCCGACCTCATCAATCCGCCGAAGCAGCGGCTCGTGCTCGTGGACCACAACGAACTTGGGCAGGCCGTGAGCGGGGCTGAGGAGGCGGAGATCGTCGAGGTGCTCGATCACCACCGGCTGGGCGGCGGCCTCAAGTCGACGCAGCCGATCCGGTTCATCAACGAGCCGGTGGGGTCGACCTGCACGCTCGTCGCCCGGCAGTTTCGTGCCGCCGGGATCGTGCCGCGACCGGGGATCGCCCTCTGCATGGCGTCGGGGATCATTTCCGACACGCTGTTCCTGCGTTCGCCCACGACGACCGACACCGACCGGGAGATCCTCGCCTGGCTGCGGACCATCTGCACCGTGGATCTCGACCACTATGCCCGCGAGTTCTTCGAGATCGGCTCGGCGTTGCGTTCGAGCAAGCCTTCCGACGTGATCGGCGAGGACTGCAAGGAATTTACGGAGCAGGGGGTGCGGTTCTCGATCTCGCAGATCGAGGAGACCGGCTTCGACCTGTTTTGGGAGCGGAAGGACGAACTGCGGGCGGCTCTCGAGGATTTCGCCACCCGCCACAAGCTCGACTTTTCGGCGCTTCTGGTGACGGACGTGGTGAGCAACGGGTCGCTGCTGCTGCTTTCCAGGGAGAGCGAGGCCTGGGAAGAGATCAACTATCCGCGTCTCGATCGCAGCCTCTATTCCCTCAAGAACGTGGTCAGCCGCAAGAAACAGCTGCTGCCGCTCCTGTCGCAGCTCATCGCGACGGCACACGCGTAGCGGCGGGCGGACGGCGCACGCCGGAACAGGAAAGGACGGCAGACACATGCGGGCAGCCATCATCGGCATCGGGGCGATCGCACGGATGCACGCCCGGGCCCTCGCGGACATCGACGGCATCGAGCTCGTGGCGGCGACGTGCCGCACCGAGGAGAAGGGAAGGGCGTTCGCGCAGGAGTTCGGCTGCACCTGGTATGGCGATGCCGACGCCATGCTCGGGGCGGAGCGGCCCGATTTCGTCACGGTGGCCACGCCGTCGGGCGCCCACCTCGACGCGGTGCAGGCCGCGGCCCGGCACGGTGTGCACGTGATCTGCGAGAAGCCGCTCGAGATCACGCTCGACCGGATCGACCAGCTGCTGGCCGCGACCCGCAAGGCGGGCATCACGCTCGGCGCCATCTTTCCGCAGCGATTCAACCCCGTCGTGCAGGCCGTGCACGACGCTGCTGCCGCTGGCCGCTTCGGGCCGCTGGCGATCGCTGCCAGCTACGTGCCCTGGTGGCGGGACGATGCCTACTACGGCCCGGGCCGCTGGCAGGGCACGAAGGCGCTCGACGGCGGCGGCGCGGTCATGAATCAGTCGATCCACGGCGTCGACGCGTTGCAGTGGATCGCCGGGGCCTCGATGCCCGATCTCGCGCCTGGCGAGAATCCGGTCGAGAGCGTGGTGGCGTTTTCCGCCGTGCGATCGCACGACGTGAAGCGGCTGGAGGTCGAGGACACCTGCGTGGCGATCCTGCGGTTCAAGAACGGCGGGCTCGGCCAGTTGCTGGCGGCGACCAGCCTCTATCCAGGGCAACTGCGGCGGTTTCTCTTTGGCGGCAGGGACGGCACGGCGGAGATCCTGGAGGAGCAACTGACGACCTGGCGGTTTCGCGAGGAGGCTGCTGCCGACGCTGCCACGCGGGAACGGTTTGGCGGATCGAGCAGCACCTCGGGGGGCGCCGCCGATCCGATGGCCATCAACTACTCCTGCCACACCCGCAACTTCGAGGCCTTCATCGCGGCCCTCAGGGCCGGGCGGACGCCCGCGCTTGATGGTCTCGAAGGCCGCAAGGCCGTGGCGATCGTGGAGGCCTGCTACGAGTCGGCCCGCACCGGACAAGCCGCCGCGGTGCGTGCATCCCACCGATGACCAGGCCGTTTTCCGCCGGGACCGTGAAAGTCGAAGAGTGCGCGTCGCTCGGGCAGTTGCCGGCATCCTCGACCGAACGCAGCCCGGAGCTGTTCGTGGTGGAGGGTGAATCGGCGGCGTTGGCGGTGACGCGCGTCCGGGATGCGACCACCCAGGCGGTGCTGCCGATGCAGGGCAAGCCGCTCAATGCGATCAAGGCGACGGAAAAGAAGGTGGCGTCCCATCCGCTCTTCACGGCGCTGACCGACAGCCTCGGGGCGGGCCGGGGCGCCGCGTTCGATCTGGCGAAGCTCCGCTATGCGCGGGTGCTCCTGCTGATGGATCCCGATGCCGATGGCATTCACTGTGGCGTCTTGATGCTCATGTTTTTCCACCGCTGGATGCGGCCGCTGCTCGACGCCGGCCGTGTCGAGATCGTGCGGCCTCCCTGGGGCGAAGTGATGCCGGAAGACGGTTCGCCGCCGCGGCATGCCCGTTCCGAAGAGGAACTGCAGGCCCTCGCCGAGGCGATGCGTGCCCGTGGAACGGTAGTGGTCCGACGGTATCGTGGCCTGGCGGCCATCGAGCCGCGGATGCTGCTGGCGACGTGTGTCGCCCCGGCCACGCGGCACACCGACCGGATCAGCACCGCCGAGGCGGCCGCGATGATCGAGATGTTTGGGTCGCTCGACGCCGATTGAGCCGTCGTTTGTCGCAGCCACCTACGGGCTGTTGGTCAGCGTCCGGCCGACGAAGCCCGCGTCGGTGGCCTGCACGAGCAGGTAGGTGTTGCGGCCGTCGGCCACCGTGATCGTCTGCGGCAGGGCTGGCCCCAGCGGTTGCCCCTGACGGTCGAGCGGCCGCAGCAGGAGCGTGTGCGTGCCGACGGGCAGTTCCAGCCGCATGGTCTGGATGCGGTCGGGCAGGAGGCTCCAGCACCGGGTATCGGCGTTCTCCGTCGCCTCCCAGGCGATCCCAGCCACGTCGAGGGCCAGCGAGGGCAGCCCGTCCCGCATGCCGAACCCTTGCTTCACGCCGTAGATCGTTCCTTTCTTGATCGTGCGACGGGCCACCGCGCGGGCGAGGCAGTACGGCAGCACCGCCTCCTGCTGCCGCAGGGCCATCTGTGAGACGTCGGTGATCGTTTCCGTCTGGCCCGCCGCCCAGTCGCCCACCGCCACCTGCACGCTTCCGGCGGCGCCCGGCGCGGCGACGATCCGCGGCACCTTGATCGGCGCCACCGTGGGGGGGAGCGACGTTCCCAACTGCGTGCTGAGCATCTGGTCGGCGATCAGGAGCGACGTGCTCGTCGGCATCTCCTCCACCTCCGCCTTGAACGGGCCGTGGCCGACCAACGCGAAGACGTGCACCACGCCGTGGCCCCGGCGGGAATGGCTGCCGCCGGCGGCCCGCGCGAGATGCGCCCGGCCCGGGCGGAAGTCGGGCTGCCAGTCGACGACGAGCTGGAAATTCCGGGCGGCGTCGTCGTAGTCGCGGTGCGTCTCCTCGCGGAGCAGGCCGCGGAGGTAGGGGGCGAGCGCGACCTGCTGGTAGGCGGCCTTGGGGTTCGTGCCGTCCTCCTTGGCCGCGGCCGCCACGATCCGGCGTTGCTCGTCGATCACCTGCAGGCTGTAGGCCTCGGCGTCGTCGCCGTCCTGCACGAGATTCGCGAGGGCGAGCATCGCCCGCACGAGCACCTTCTCGTAGTCTTCGCCATGGTAGGCCCGGGCATCGTCGTCGCTGAGCATGCTCCAGGTCGTTTCAGCCGGGCTTTCCTCCTCGAGATGGTCGAAGCTGTCGCGGACCCGTCGCAGCATCCGCTCCGCGTCGGCCGGCCGGCCGTCGGCCAGCGTCACCATGGCCCGGTCGAGCAGCAGCAGGTCTTCCTCGCCCGCCCGCTGTTCGAGTTCGTGGGCGAGCAGGCGGTCGGCCTCGGCCACATCGCCCCGCTGGAACGCGGCCCGCACGGGCTGCAGCCGGATCATGTGCGTCGCGCAGCCTGTTACGGCACACGCGGCGGCGATGAGGCAGGAGAAGAGGCGTCGCTGAAGGCGGCTCATGGCGCCAGCGGATTGGTGGCCCGCCAGCGGCTCAGGCGGCTGTGGTGATAGCCCTTGCTCAGTTCGGCCGACTGCTTGTCATAGCTGCCGGTGCCCACCTCGACCAGTTCGAGCGTGAGCACGTAGTCGCGCTGGTAGTCGCGGTTCTCACGCGTCGTGCCGGAGGTGATCGTCGCATAGAGCAGGTAATCGATCGGCTGGCCCTGCTGCTCCATGTGGCCGGCGAAAGTCCGCATGTGCTCGGGCACGAGCAGCTGGTCGGGCCGCAGGCGGGTGTCGCGGAGGCCGGCATCGACGAACCGCCGGTTGACCGACTGGAAGACCTTCGATTCGAGGATGCGGCCGTCGATCGACTGGTAGATCTGCTCCTTGAAATCGCCGATGTCCTCGGCGCTCTTGTTCTCGACGCCCACGAAGCAGATCCGTCGCGCCGGTGGGGGCAGCGGTTCGGCCCCCTCTTCGTAGGCCACCTGCTGCACGGCGGCATCGACGTGCCGGGCGAGCAGCTTGGCGACGGCGTCGTTGACCAGCGGGGTGAACGTCTCCTGGCCCGCCTGGTGGCTGCCGATCATGGCGTCTTCGCCGGGCATCATCACGCGGGCGAACTGCATGCTCCGACAGCCGCCCGCGAGGGCAGCCAGGGGCACTGTCGCGAGCCCACCAATGAGGAATGTGCGACGGTCCGGTCGATTCGCGTGGCTCATGTGGCGGCTCCCTTCGCCTGACGGGGCCGGGAGGATACCGCCGCCGGCCGTGGCAGACGAGAGCATTTTGGCGCGAGAAAACGCCGTTGCCCCTCACGATGTGGCCTCGGTTCGGGGCTGACCGGACCCCATCGCCGGACGTTCGCTCCGGCCATCCTGGGCCTCCGCTCACTCGATGCTGACTGCGCTCCGGCATCCTGCCTCCGCTTGTCAGCAACGCCGGCTCTCGGGGCCCGGCCAGCCCCTCACGGATTCGTCATTTGAAGCAGTCGAATCCGACGCTCGAGCGATCGTTGGTGTGCTCTAGCCCCGGTGCAGCACGAAGCCCTCGATCGCCTCGTATTCGGGCAGGCCGAGACGATCGTAGAGCCGGGCGGTGTCGCGGTTGCGATCCTCGGCCCGCTGCCAGAACTCCCGCGGGTCGGTGGGGCCGGGGAAGAGCGCCCTGTCCTTCTGGCTCTCGTGCTTGAAGATCGCCATCCGCTTGCGGTTGACCTCGTCGGGCGAGAGAGGCACGGCCATGTCGATCTCGTGCGGCTCCCACTCCTGCCAGGCGCCACGGTAGAGCCAGAGCTCGCAGTCGCGGGCCCACTCGCGGTCGGCGAGGCTTTCCAGAGACCGGAAGATGGCGTTCAGGCAGACGCGGTGCGTGCCGTGCGGATCGGAGAGATCGCCGGCCGCGTAGATCTGGTGCGGCTTCACCCGGTCGAGCAGCTGCGAGGTGATCGCGATGTCTTCGGGACCGATCGGCTTCTTGCGAACCCGTCCCGTCTCGTAGAACGGCAGGTCGAGGAAGTGGATGTGTTCCGGCTTCACGCCGGAGTAGCGGGCGCCGGCCCGGGCTTCCGTCCGCCGGATGAGCCCCTTCACGGCCTGCAGTTCGGGCAGGTCGACCTCGCCGGCGTGCTTCGTGCGGAGGAAGGTCCGGATCTTGTCGGCGATCTCGCTCGGCTTCGTGCCGACGCCGAACGCCCGGCAGAATTCCTCGACGAAGTCGACGTGCCTGTCGGCCGATTCGTCCCAGACGGCGATGTTACCGCTGGTCTGGTAGGCGACGTGCACCTCGTGCCCCTGCTCGCAGAGGCGGATGAAGGTGCCGCCCATGCTGATCACGTCGTCGTCGGGATGGGGGCTGAAGATCACCACCCGCTTCGGGAAATCGTCCGGTTGCGCACTGTGGCCTGCAGCCGCCGACGCCCCGGTGCCGCGGACCTTCCGCGGCCGGCCCGGCTTGCCGCCCGGCCAGCCGGTGATCGTGTCCTGCATCGTGCGGAAGACCTCGATGTTGAGGTCGTAGGCCCGGCCGCGGTTGCTCACGAGATCCTGCAGGCCGTGCTCGCCATAGTCTTCGTCGGTGAGCTTGAGAATCGGTTTCTTGAGCTGGAGCGACAGCCAGATGACCGCTTTCCGCGTGAGGGCATCGGTCCACTCGAGGCCCATCGAGTCGAGCGGTCCGACGAGCCAGGGCGCATCGAACCGCGTGAGCCGGGCCGCCGCGGCCCGGTCGAGCACGAACCGGGCGTCGGCGTGCTGCTGCAGCGCGCTTGCCGAGACGTGGCTGCACGGCGGCTCCTCGACCGCCTTGCGGACGATCGGGGCCTTGTGCTCGCCGAAGGCGAGGAGCACGACTCGCCGGGCGTCGAGGATCGAGCCCACGCCCATCGTGATCGCCTGCCGTGGCACGTTCCATTCGCCGAAGAAATCGCTGGCGGCGTCGGAACGCGTCACACTGTCGAGCGTGATGAGCCGGGTGCGGCTTTCGATCGCGCTGCCCGGCTCGTTGAAGCCGATGTGGCCGGTCCGCCCGATGCCAAGCAGCTGCAGGT
>JBILWX010000184.1:0-5565 GCA_044369655.1 Pirellulales bacterium | reverse complement strand
CCCAAGCCACGAGGCCGGATGCCACCGCCGCACGCCACACGGACGCGCGTTCGCTTGCGGTTCCCGTTCCTCGCAGCACCATGATTCCAACCAGCCTGCTCTCCAGCGCTGTGCCGGAAGGCAGACCATCGCGTTCTGACGGGAAGGCTTTGATATCGGCCCTCGCCCACCTTCGCACGATGTTGCGAAAAGTCTACGCTCTCGTGCACCGAGTGCGAAGCTTTTTTCAAAAAAACTGGAGGTATGCACGTCCCGTGCCGAACGCCTGCCGATTTCAGAGCCACCAGATGACCAGCCGCTAAACGTGCTCGAATCGGGAAGCTGCGAGCGGGTTTCAGAACCGCGATCGAAGACGCGTTCATTGAAGGGATGACAACTCGCGGTACAAAACGGCGGGCGAACAGGCGGAGCGATGGTATTTTTTGCACGGCTGGCCGACGGCGGCCCTCCGCAGCAGCGTTCACACAGGCACGTAAAACAACGTTAATCTAGGGGTATTCGGCAAGCCACGCAAGATTCTGTTGGGCCGACACAAGAGCCCCTCCAGCCGCTTTTGCCCGCTCGAATTCGCCGTAATCTGCTGAAAAATCCGGGTGCCGAACGGCCCCACAATTCCTTTTATCCGCACCTCTCACCCCAGTTGTTCCCATGCCTTTCTCCAGGCCGACCAGCAGCCCCCCCATCGCCTCCGCTTCCGACGGCAGCCCCACCGTCGACCGGTTTGCGCTGGAACCGGGGGAAAAGGTGGTGGCCTCCTGCCGCTTCGATCTCGATGCCAACCTGCGGTTTACGGATGGCTCGATCGTGCTCACCGACCGCCGGCTCATCGCCGATGCCCCGGCCTCCGCTGATGGCGAACCGGCGGCGCTGGGTGGCCCCAGGTCGTGGCAACTCGACCCCTCCAGCACCATCGACGTGCATCTGCGGTCGGCAGTGGGCCGGATCGAACTGTCGCAGCATGGCCGCGTCGTCGCCCGCTGGCTCTTCACGCCGGCCCGTGCGAAGGGGGTGCATGCCCTGGAGGATGCGTTTGACGCACGCGTGCACGGACAGGCCAGTCAGCACCGCGGCAGCGTGGTGCCCCCGGAAGCGGAGGAGTCACGAGAGCCGACTGCTCCCGCCGGCGGCAAGTCGCTCTCCGACGACGAACCCGCCGTGGCCGGAGCCACCGGCACGTCATGGCGGGCGCTCGTCCGGGTGCTGGCCTTCGCCCGTCCGCATGCCGGGATGGCGATCCTCGGCATCTTCCTGACGTTGGCGAGCACCGTCGCGGCGCTGGTGCCTCCCTATCTCACGATGCCCCTTGTCGATCAGGTACTCATTCCGAAACAGGCGGGCGCACCGATCCCCTTCGCGCATGTCTGGTGGTATCTGGGCGGGCTGGCCCTGGCGGCCGTCGCCGCGTGGCTCTTGTCGTGGGCCCGATCCTGGACGCTGGCGTGGGTGAGCGAACGGATCGCGGCCGACCTGCGGGTGAAGACCTACGCCCACATGCAGACGCTCTCGCTCGACTTCTTCTCGGGCAAGCGCACCGGCGACCTGATGTCACGGGTGGGCAGCGACACCGATCGGATCAACATCTTCCTGTCGGTCAACGTGATCGAGTTCGCCTCCAACGTGATGCTCGTGCTGCTCACGGCGGTCGTCCTCATTTGGATCAATCCCTGGCTGGCCCTCGTCACCCTCGCTCCCTTCCCGCTGGTGGTCTGGCTCGTCTACGCCGTCCGCACGGGGCTGCGGCGAGGATTCGCTCGGGCGAGCGTGGCCTGGGCCGACATGACGAGCGTGCTGGCCGACACGATCCCGGGCATCCGCGTGGTGAAGGCCTTCGCGCAGGAGGCCCGCGAGGTTGGCCGGTTCGTCGCGGCCAATGATCGCGTCCTCGACGCCAACGACCGGGTGAACGTCGTCTGGGCATTCTTCGGACCGCTCGTGAGCCTCTTCAGCGAGATCGGCCTGCTCGTCGTGTGGGCTGCCGGCGCCTGGATGGTGTTTTCCGGGTCGGTGACCGTCGGCATGCTGACCGCGTTTCTCACCTACATCTCCCGGTTCTACGGCCGGATCGAATCGATGATCCACATGGTGCCAGCCACGCAGCGGGCGGCGACCAGCGCCCAGCGGATCTTCGACATTCTCGATTGCCAACCGACGGTCGCCGAGGCGGCTCGGCCGATCCATCCCGGCCGGGTCCGCGGGCGGATCGAGATCTCGAACGTCCACTTCCGCTACGGGGCGCGGGAAATTCTTCACGGCATCGACCTGACGATCGAACCGGGCGAGATGATCGGGCTGGTCGGCACGAGCGGCTCGGGCAAGTCGACGCTCGCCAACCTGGTCTGCCGCTTCTACGACCCGTCGAGCGGTTCGATCAAGATCGACGGCAACGACCTCCGCGACCTCTCGATCACCGACTACCGCCGCAACCTCGGCTGCGTGCTGCAGGAGCCGTTCCTCTTCTTTGGCACGATCGCGGAGAACATCGCCTACGGCTGCCCCACCGACGCGACCTCCGACGCCGAGGGATTGCGGCAGCGGATCGTGGCAGCGGCCCGGGCCGCCGGCGCCCACGAATTCATCCTCGCCCAGCCGCTGGCCTACGACTCGCGGGTGGGCGAGCGCGGCGGCTCGCTCTCCGGCGGCGAACGGCAGCGGCTCTCGATCGCGCGTGCGCTGCTCGTCGATCCGCGGATTCTCGTTCTCGACGAGGCCACCTCCGCCGTCGACGCGGAGACGGAGGCGATCATCCAGGCGGCGATCGACCGGCTGGTGGCGGGACGGACCACGATCGCCATCGCCCACCGCCTCTCCACGCTCCGCCGGGCGAATCGGCTGGTGGTGCTCGACCACGGGCGGATCGTGGAAATGGGCACGCACGACGAACTGCTGGCCGCCGAGGGCGCCTACGCCCGCCTCTACCATGCCCAACAAAAGGCCGCCGAGGAGGCGGCCGCCGGCGTCTGACAGGAACGACACACGATGACCATGCCCGCACACCCACCCCGTCCCGCCCATCACTCCCCGGCCGCGTCGCCCGGCTGGCAGTTGGAAAGGGCCGCGCACGGCCGGCTCGATTTCGTCGATGCCGCCGGACAGCGGCACGTCGACGTCGACGTGATCCGCGCCTTCCCCGTTTCCGCGGCGGCAGGGCCGGTGGCCATCGTGGGCGTCGACGGCGCCGAACTGGCGTGGGTCGATTCGATGGCGGATCTCGAACCGGCGCTCCGCAGCCTGCTGGAGCAGGAGCTCTCACAGCGGGAGTTCCTGCCGGTGATCGAGCGGATCGAGTCGGTGACGGACGGCGAACCGACGGAGTGGAGCGTGGTCACCGACCGCGGCGCGCGGCGGTTTATCGTGGCCCACGTCGACGACATCGTCTATGCGGCCGATGGAGGCGCCTGCATCACCGATTCGGTGGGCGTGCGATACACGATTCCCCAGGTGTCGCATCTCGACGCCCGCAGCCGGCGGTTGCTCGACCGCATGGACTGAATACACGCGAAACATGGCCATCCTGGCCATTTTCGCTTGGGGCGACCTCCGTCGCCTCGGCCGCCATCCGGGCGGCCGGCACGCGAAACATCGCTTGAAGGGTCCGTGAGGGGCTGCCCGTGCCACGAGAGCCGGAGCGAACGTCCGGCGACGGGGCATGGGCAGCCCCGAACCATCACTTCCACTCCGGGCTTTCGTACCCATGCCCATGCGTGCTCTCCCACTCCACCGCTTTTGCGCACTCCACTGCCCCGGACGGCCTCCCCTTCCCTCCCCGCGTAAGATGGACCGTTTGCAGCGTTCATAGCGACTACACCCCCCAAAATCCCGAAAAAAACAGCGATTTTTTCTCAACAAACTGCTTGAAGGCTGCGTACGAGGGATTAGTCTCGGAAACATCTTTTTCGAGGAGAGGAAACCCATGCCCCTGTTCCGTGCTCACTCGTGCCGCTCGATCACCAACTCGCGGGAGCGGACTTCCCGGCAGTTCACGGCCGTTCTCTGCGGAGCGCTCGTGCTCGCGCCCCAGTCTCCGCTGGCGATGACCGCCGCCCAGGCCCAGTGCTGCGGCGGGGCCGCCGCCCCGTCGCCGGTGCCGACGCAGACCTACCGTCTCGACTTCCAGACGGTCTACGACGAGCAGCAGATGACGGCGTATCGGGTCAGCTACGAGACCGTCTACGACACGCAGACCTACACCGTGCAGAAGCCCGTCTGGGAAACCCAGACGCAGGAGCGCCGCTATACGGTGCAGCGTCCCGTCTGGGAAACGCAGACCCGCGAGGAGCGGTTCACCGTCATGAAGCCCGTCTACGAAACGCAGATCGTCGACCGCAGCTACGACGTCACCCGCGACATCGTCGAGACCGCCTCCCGCGAGGAGCGGTTCACCGTCATGAAGCCTGTCTACGAGACCGCCATGCAGCAGCAGGTGAGCGTCGTCAAGCGTCCCGTCTACGAGACGAGCGAGCGTGAGGAGGCCTACACGGTCGCCGAACCGGTCACGCAGATGCGGACCACCTATTCCGTCGGCAGTCAGGCGATCGACACGGTCACTCCGGTCGTCACGCCGGGCGCCACGGCCCTGGGCTACGTGCCCGGCGGTTACGTGGTGAATCCCTCCAACGGGCTGATGTATTGGCAGCGGGGCGGCTACACGTGGATGCAGTCGCCCGGCATGGTCACCAACCAGGTCAACCGCGTCTATCAACCGACCGTCACGCCGATGCAGGTCCCCGAGACGACGATGGTCAACCGTGTCGTCACCCGGAAGGTCCCGGTGCAGACCGTGCGGTATGTCGACGAGCAGGTCGTCCAGCAGGTACCCGTGCAGACCGTCCGGATGATTCCCGAGGAGCAGGTTCGTCAGGTGCCCGTGCAGACCGTCCGCAAGGTCGTCGAGCGGGTCGAGAACAAGGTCCCCGTGCAGACGATGCGGATGGTTCCCGAGGAGCAGGTCCGCCAGGTGCCCGTGCAGGTGTGCAAGTTCGTCACGGAGGAACGCGTGGAGCCGGTCAGCGTCCAGGTGATGAAGTATGTGACCGAGCAGCGTACCGCCCAGGTGCCGCGGGTCGTCGAGAAGAAGGTGCCTTACTCCTACACGGTGCGTTCGCCGCGAACGGTCGTGATGCGGGTGCCGCTCGATCCCTGTGGCAATCCGATTCCCGCCGCCGTTCAACAAACAAGTGCGGTCGGCACCGCCCCGGCCGCCGCCGCCCGCCCCGCTGCGGCACCCACGCCGGTGACGCCGCCCACGCTCGTCCCCACCGAACCGTCTGCGACCAAGACGTTCAGCGACAAGCCGACCGTCGCCGTCCCGAAGGCACCCGAGGGCTGGACAGGCTCCGATCTCCAGCATGTCGATCCGAAACAGTCCCCGGCTGCTGGCAACCAGTCCACCTCTGGCGCGGTCCGTGCCGAGAAGCCGGCCGAAGATCTGCGAGCTGTCGAGACGATTCCCACGCCGACGGCAACAGACGCCAGTCCCGCCCCGGCTCCCTCCCCGACGGTGGCCCCGCTGCAGTCCCAACCGCAGCCGGGTCCGGCCGTGGAACCGGCTCCGCCGGCCGCGAGCCT
>JBILWX010000183.1:0-5590 GCA_044369655.1 Pirellulales bacterium | reverse complement strand
ATGTCGTCACGGTGACGAAACTCTTTTGGCCCAAGGGCGCGACCGAGCCCGACCACATCACGCCGATCCGCTACGAAAACTCGACCACCTCGCCCCTGCGGGCCACGATCGTGAAGGGCCGCAACACATTCGAGTTCGCGCTCACGTCCAAGCCCGCGAAATAAGCCGATCGGCATGGCCGACTTCGGGTTTCACGAGGGCGGGGCTCGTCAGTGCGTCACGGATCGCCGCTTTGCACAGCGCTTATGCGGGTGGCACTTTCTTTGCGGGGTGTTACAGTGATCGAGGATGAACAACCCCCAGCGATCCGCGAGGGCTGGCCGCCACGAGCGACCATGGGGCATGGAAACACGGCGATTCAAGCAACTGCGGTTCCGCCAACTGCGGGCGTTCGTCGAGCTGTCGCTCTGCGGCAGCTTCGCCGCGGTGGCCGAGAAGCTCGAGCTTTCCGTGCCGAGCGTGTGGCAGCAGGTGCGGGCGCTCGAGACGGCGTTTGGCTGTGAGCTCGTGCACACCGAGGGACGGCGGCTCGTGTTCACCGACCGTGGCCAGCTGCTGCTCCACATGGCGGCGCCGCTCGTGAAGGGTTTCGACGAACTGGTGGAGACGTTTTCCCGGCCGCCCGAGGAGGACCACAAGCAGCTCTCGCTCGCAGCCCCCAACATCGCGCTCACCAACGAGTTGCCCGGGCCGCTCGACCGCTTTCGCCGCGAATTCCCCGACGTGGAGCTGCAACTCATCGATCGCGGCTCGGCAGCCTGCATCGAACTGGTCGAGACCGGCGAGGTCGACATGGCCGTGGCCGGCCGGCTCGACGAGAATCCGCTCCCTTCGCTCCGCACCGAGCGGGTCACCCGCTATCCGTTCGTGCTCATCTGCCGGGCCGACCACGAACTGGCCGAGGCGACGCGGCTCACGCTCAAGGTCATTGCCCGGCACTCCTTCGTCATCCCCGGGGTCGGCACGAACGCCCGCATGCGGTTTGACGAGGTGTTTACGGCGGCCAACCTGCGGCAGCAGCTGCAGGTGGTGATGGAGGCCAACACGAAGGAACTGCTCCTCAGTTACGTGCAGATGGGCTTCGGCGTGGCCGTGGTTTCGATGAGCCCGGTGGCGATGAAGCGGTTCGCGTCCGACACGGGCCGTGAGTCGATCGTGTTTCACGATCTCTCGCGGCTCTTCGGCCACGAGAACATCGACCTCTTCGTGCGGAAGTCGCGGTATCAGCCGCCGCACGAGCGGGCTTTCTGCGACATGCTTCTCGACGCCTGCCGAGGGCGTTAGCGGCCCGAAAAGAAGCCCCCGGCGGGAACCGGGGGATGGGTCACTGGGCCTGGAGCACGGGCGCCCAGGTGCCCGGGCGAAGTTCGGGCGGGACGCCTCCCGGCGGCAGCGTGGTGCCAATCGCCTCGCGCAACAGCTTCGCGAGCGACTCGCGGTCGGCAGCGAACGCCGGATCGTTCCCGAGGTTTTTGAGTTCCCGCGGATCGGCGTCGTGGTCGTAAAGCTCGACGCCCTGACGCCCTTCGTCCCACTCAGTGTAGCGCCACCTGGGCGTGCGGAGCGTGTAGCCGACATACCGCGGGTCGGCGGATGACTTGTCGACTGTCGGCGTCGCACGATTCTTGCCGCTACCGCGAACCACCTGCGTGATCGCCCAGCCCCGGCCCGGCAGCGTGGGATCGCGAAGCATCGGCACGAGGCTCTGCCCCTGGAGATTGCCCGGGGCGGCGAGGTCGCAGAGGTCTGCCAGCGTGGGGTAGAGGTCGACCTGGCTCACGGGCGCGGCTACCCGCCCGCCCGGCCGGGCCACGCCCGGGGCCACGATCACGAGCGGCACGCGGGTGCTCTCCTCGAAGAGGCTCATCTTCTGCCACAGGCCGTGCTCCCCCATGTGGTAGCCGTGGTCACTCGTGAACACGATCACGGTGTCGTCGGCGAGGCCGAGCCGGTCGAGGTCGGCGACGACACGGCCGACCTGCGCGTCCATGAAGCTGATGCTCGCGGCATACGCCTGCCGGCACTCGCGGCGGAGGTCGTCGGTGAGTTTGTCCTGCTCTGCCTTGGCGCTGCCGAGCGCGGCGGCGGGCAGGTCGGCCTGATCCTCCGCGACGCCCGTGACCACCGGCATCTCTTCGCGGGGATGCAGATTGAAGTAGGGATCCTTTGGAGCCACGTAGGGAGTGTGGGGCCGGAAGAAGCCAACCGCGAGCAAGAACGGCCGACTTGTGTCGGCGGCGCACAGTTCGAGCAGCTGCTCGGCCTGCCGGGCGACGAGGCCGTCGGTGTGCTTCTCATCGGGGGCTGGTGAGGCATACCACGAGAGCGTGGCGCCATACTGACCCGGCACCAGCGTGAAAATCCGCGGCTCCTCCTCCAGTCGATCGACGCCGGCGGGATTGAAGGCGGCCTCCCAGCTCGCCGGGTCGTCGTGGCCCGCCGTGCCGATGCTGCCCGGCACGTTGGAATGGTAGAGCTTGCCCACGCGGGCGGCGAAGCCACCGTGGCGGCGGAAGAGTTCCGAGATGCTCGGATGCCCGGGGATCGTCTGCCGGAAGACCTGCCCGTTGCCGAAGATGCCCGTGGCGTTGGGATGGAGGCCGGTGAGGAACGAGTTGCGGCTCGGGCCGCAGAGCGGGAAGGTGCAGTAGGCCCGCTCGAAGAGCGTGCCGCGGGCGGCGAGGGCATCGATCTGCGGCGTCTTGGCGAGCGCGTCGCTATAGCAGCCGAGCATCGTGTTGAGGTCGTCCGACACGATGAAGAGCACGTTCTTCGCAGGCCGGGCGGGCGGCGCCGCGGCCGGTTCGGCGGCGGCGGCGGCGGGCGCGAGGATCAGGCAGGCCGCGGCGTACAGAAGCGAAAGCAGGCGAAATGTCATAGAGGCATCTATAGCAGGCGGCCCCCTGCATTGTCGCAAGGTGTACAGAAGTATATACTTCGTGCCTTTCCGCCCTGTAGGGCCGTACGATACAGTGTTGTGCGGCCAAGATGCCCGGCTTTTCATCCCTGCTTTGTCCCTGAGGATTCGTCCCATGGCCACGCTGCCTGCCGACCCCGTCGCCGTGTCGCGGCACCGGCTTACCGTGGCCGACTTCCGACGGATGGGCGAGGTGGGGATTCTCGGGCCGGAGGACAGGGTCGAATTGATCGCCGGAGAGATCATCGACATGTCGCCCATTGGCAGCCTGCACGCGGCGCTCGTGCGTGCGATCGCCACCGCGCTTACGCGTCACGTGCGAGAGGGGGCACTGCTTGCGATCCAAGACCCACTCTCGCTCGACGACACGAGCCAGCCGCAGCCGGATGTCGCGGTCTTGCGGCCGCGGGCCGACTTCTACGCCACGGCCCATCCGGGGCCTGTCGACGTGCTGCTCGTGATCGAAGTCGCCGACACGACGCTGTCATTCGACCTCGACGTGAAGGTGCCGCTCTATGCGGGGGCGGGTGTGCCGGAGGTCTGGGTGATCGAGGCAGCCTCGCGACGAACGCATGTATTCCGCCGGCCGGACGGCGGCCACTATGCGGAGCGACACGTGATCGAGTCCGACAGCGAGGTGTCGTGCGGCGGCGACCTGACTGGACGCGAGGCCGTGGCCGGAATCCGCCTCCCCCTCGGCACGCTCCTTCCCGTGCGGTAAATCGGCAGCCTTGCCTGGCCGCAGGCCGACTTCTTACCGCGGTCCGGGAGCGGCGCGGCCGTCCGGGCCGGCGGGATCATACGTGGGGTTGGGCGTGGTCGCGACCGCGTCGACTTCGCGCTGCCACGCCTGGAGCTGCTTCCGCAGCGCGGCTGCTCGCTGCGGCTCCCGGATGGCCAGGTCGGTCGTCTCGCCGGGATCATCGACGAGATTGAAAAGCTCGACACGGCCGTCGTCGAACCACTCGATCAGCTTCCAGTCGCCGTCGCGGATCGCGGCGCCGGGCTCGCCTCCCTGGTTGCCGTAGTGCGGGTAGTGCCAGAACAGCGGCCGCGGTGATGGCTTCTCGGTCTTGCCCGTCATCGTTGCCCAGAGGCTCACGCCATCCACGGACTCCGCCGGCGGCAGCCCCGCCGCCTCGAGGATCGTGGGCAGCCAGTCGGGGCTCGTGACGGGCAGGTCGCTCACCGCGCCGGCCGGGATGCGGCCCGGCAGCCGCGCGACGGCGGGAACGCGGATGCCCCCTTCGTAGAGCCAGCCCTTGCCGGCGCGGAACGGGCTGTTCGAAGTGGGCCAGCCCTCGGACGTGGAGACACCGCCGTTGTCGCTCGTGAGGATCACGAGCGTGCGGTCGGCAACAGCATGACGCTCGAGGGCGTCGAGCACGGTGCGGACGGCGTTGTTGAAGGTCTCCATCATGCCCGCATACACGGCGTGGTCCTGCGAGAGCCGCACCCGCCGCGGCGGCTCCGTGCCGAAGCGGTCCCGCGAGGCGAGCGCTGCCCGCTTCGCCTCATACTTCTCCTGCAGTTCCGGCCGCGTCATCAGGGGGATATGTACGGAGTAAAGCGGCAGGTAGACGAGAAATGGCTGGGCGGCATGATCGCCGATGAACGTCGCGGCCTCCGTGGCCAGCCGCTCGCAGAGATGCTCGCCCGGCGGGCCGTCGGAAAGATTCGGCATGCCATACGGCGTGAAGTATTTCCCTGGTCCGCGCGGCGATCCGGCCGACCCGCCGGCGACGTTCACGTCGAATCCCTGCTGCTCAGGCAGAAACCCTTCGCCGCCGAGGTGCCACTTGCCACCGAAAAATGTCGCATAGCCATGGGCCTTGAGACGCTCGGCGAGCGTCTGCTCCGCGAGTGCGAGCCTCTCCGCATAGGCCGCCGGCAGGTGGGGCGTGTTGCGGTTCCAGGTGGCCGGCTGCGCCGCGCCGATAAAGTCGGTGATTCCCGTCCGCTGCGGATACCGGCCCGTGAGAATGCTCGCCCGTGTCGGCGAGCAGACCGGGCAGGCCGCGTAGGCGGCCGTGAACCGGATGCCGTCGCGGGCCAGGCCGTCGATGGCGGGCGTCTCATGGAACGTGCTGCCGTAGCAGCCGAGATCGCGGCAACCGAGGTCGTCGGCAAGAATGAAGACGACGTTGAGCGGTTCGGCCGCTTGGGACGCCACGTGGCCCGAGATCAACGCAATGACGAGCAACAGGACGACAGTGGCGTTCTGGACGTTCATGGTGACGGTTATACATCGTTGGGCGGAGTGCGCAGGCCGGCGGCATGTCCCCGGGCTTCCGCCTGGGGCTTTTTGTGAGTTGGGCAAGAAGCCCCCGGCACGAGCCGGGGGACTCCGCGCGTTTTCAGGGCGCTCATGAATTCGCATTTCGCCTCCGGGGACCGAGAAGAAATCGCGCAGCGGCCTTACAATCTCCTGCATGCGACACCACCACCTGACTCGCCTCATTACCACGCCCCTGCTCGTGGCGGCCTGCCTGGCCGTCGCTGGCAACGCCGTTGCGGCGGAGCAGCGGCCCATGCGGGTTCTCTTGTGCATCGCCGACGACGCCTCGCCCAGCTTCGGCGCCTACGGCTGCACGTGGGCGAAGACGCCCGCCATCGACCGGCTCGCCCGCGAAGGCGTCGCGTTCGACAGGGCCTACACGCCGACGGCAAAGT
>JBILWX010000070.1:0-18087 GCA_044369655.1 Pirellulales bacterium | reverse complement strand
CCCCCTGGCCCGGATGCCCCGGAAGAAGTGGTCGCTGGTGCTGTCGAGCCTGGCGATGGCGGCCTGCTTTGGCGGGTTGGCCGCGGTCTGGCCGGCGCTCGAGGCCACCCGGCCGGATCTGCTGGCGGCGGTGTTCCTCGTGCTCTATGCACTCTTCTCCGCGACCAACGGACTGAACCAACTGTCGCTGGCCTCCCTTCAGGGCAAGCTCATCTCGCCCGGACATCGTGGCCGGGCCATGGTCGTGAGCGTGGCCGTGGGCAGCGTGCTGGCCATCGTGGCTGCGGCCCTGTTGCTTGGGCCGTGGCTGACGGAGCCGAACGGCTTTCCCAAGATCTTCGCCGCCACCGCCGTGTTCTTCGCGGTGGCCGCGGTCGCGCCGGTATTTCTCGACGAGCCTGTTGATGACGAACCGCCCCCGGCGACCGTCGGCGGGGAAACGCCACGCGGCCTCGTCGGCAGCCTGCTGCGACACGTCGCCGCGGGCATCGACGCCTGGCGGCGGACGCTGCGCGGGAACCCGTCGCTTCTGCGGCTGTGTGTGGTGGCCGCCTGCTTCTCCGCCGTGCTCATGCTCTTTCCCCACTACCAGGCCTTCGCGCGCGACCGGCTGGGCAGCCGCACGGCCAGCCTGCTGACGTGGGTCATCGTCCAGAACGCCGCCACCGGCGTCGTCAGTCTCGTGGCCGGGCCATTCTCCGACCGCCGCGGCACGCGGATCGTGCTCATCTGGCTCGTGGCGCTCTCCGCGCTCACTCCGCTGGTGGTGACGCTGCTCTCGCTCCTGCCGCATGAGCAGGCGGTCGAATGGTTTTGGATCGTCTACGTGCCGCTGGGCCTCAATCCGATCTCGCTGAAGATCTTCACCAACTACGCGCTCGAACTGGCCCCCGCCGCGGTGGATCATCCGCGGTACGTGAGCATCGTGGGGGCGGCGCTGGCGCTGCCGTTCGTGGTCTCACCGCTGGTTGGCGCGGCGGTCGACGCGTTGGGCTTCCGACCGGTGTTCATCACGGGGGCTGCCGTGATCGCCGCCGGCGCGGTCGTCGCTCTCGGCCTCCCGGAGCCCAGACACCGCAGTTTCGCCGGGGGGCGGTGAAAGCCTCCGACTCGAGGCGAGGATCCGCCGACTCGCTTCGGCTTTCCCCGACCCCCGGCTCCCGTTTTCCACGGAATCCGTGCAATCCGTTCTGTTTCTCGTGGAAACAAATACATTGCCCCCGGTGCCGTCCGGTGCGTATGCTGACGCGGTCGCACGGATGTCCGGTGCGGGGTCTCGAAACAACGTGGAGGCATGTGCCATGAAGTCTTTCCGAATGCTGGGTCTGGTGGCGCTGGTCGCGGCGGTGTGCTGCTCGGCCACTCTTGTGTCGGCTGCCCCGAAGGAGCCGAAGGATGCGAAGTGCCCCGTGTCGGGCAAGGGCTGCAACCCGGAGAAGAGCGTTGCCTTCGCCGGCGGGAAGGTCTATTTCTGCTGCGGCAACTGTGAGAACGCCTTCAAGGGCGATTCGGCCAAGTTCGCCGCCAAGGCCCACCAGCAGCTGGTCTCGACCGGCCAGCTCGTGCAGAAGGGCTGCCCCTTCAGCGGCGGTGCCGTGAAGGAGGGCACGCAACTCGACATCGGCGGCGCCGACGTCGGCTTCTGCTGCAACAACTGCAAGGGCAAGGTCGAGAAGGCCTCGCCCGAAGAGCAGGTCACGCTGGTGTTCGGCAATGTCGAGAAGGGCTTTGCACCCGCGGCCAAGTGAGGCCCGCCCTCCGTTCTGCCGTATTTGCAGGCTGGGAACTGGCCTAGGTCGTTCCCCGGCTTGATGGAATACTCCGCACGGGAAAGTCTGATTCCCGTGCGGAGTTTTTTTGTCCATGCGCGTGTTTCTCTCGGCGGGTGAACCATCCGGCGACCATCATGCCGCGGTGCTCGTGCAGAGCCTCAAGGCGCGGCAGCCCGACGTGGAGTGCGTCGGGCTGGGTGGGCCGTGCATGGCCGCGGCGGGGTGCCTGCTCATCGCCGACCTGACGCAGTTGGCCGTGATGTGGTTTCTCCGCGTCATCCTCAACATCCACCGCTTCGTCGACCTCGCCCGCCGCGCCGAGCGGAGCTTTCTCGACGCCCGCCCCGACGTCTGCGTGCTCGTCGATTTCCCTGGCTTCCACTGGTGGCTCGCCTGGCGGGCCAAGCGGCATGGCATCCCGGTGGTCTTCTACTGCCCGCCACAGATCTGGGCCTGGGCCAGCTGGCGGATCCACAAGATGCGGCGGCTCGTCGACCATGTGCTCTCCGCGCTCCCCTTCGAACACGACTGGTTCGTGGCGCAGGGGATGGCGAGCACGCTCGTCGGGCATCCGTTCTTCGACGAACTCCGTGCGGCCCAGTCCGCCGCGACGGCTGATGGCAGCCGCGCGACGGTGCGATCGGGCCGGCCGGTCGTGCTGCTCCTGCCGGGCTCCCGAGGCCAGGAGATCGAGGCGAACCTCGCCTCGATCCTGCGGGCCGCCGCGGGAACGGTCCAGCGGGTGCCCGAGGCGCGGTTCGTGGTCGGTGCACTGCACGACAAGCATGCCGTGCGAGTACGGGAGACGATCGACGCCCTCGGTCCCGCGCTCGCCGGCCTCGACCTCCGTGTCGAGACCGGTCGCACGCGGAGCCTGATGCGCGAGGCGGCCTGTGCGATCGCGGTGAGCGGATCGGTGTCGCTCGAACTGCTCGCCGCGCGGGTGCCGACGGTGATCGTCTATCGGATCAGCGGCTTCGCCCACGTGGTGCAGAGCTGGTTTCGTCACGCCCGGTTCATCACGCTGGTCAATCTGCTGGCGGCGCGTGACCCGGTCGGCCCGACGCGGCCCGGGTGGCGGGCGCCGCGGGAGGTTGCCCCCGCCGATCCCGAGGCGATCTTTCCGGAGTATCTGGCCGTGCAGGATCCGGCGGCCCAGATGGCGGAACATGTCGTGGAATGGCTGACGCAGCCGGCCGCGCGCGAGTCCGTGATCGCGCGGCTCGATGCCGTGGCCGACCGCGTGGCCCACGGCGGTTCCGCCGAGCGGGCCGCTGCAGCGGTGCTCTCGATCGCCGCCCAGGCACGGGAGAACCGCGGGGACGACTGGAATCAGGTCGTTTCCGGGACGGTGTCCGGCCAGACCGAGGCCGCCCCCTGCCGTCCTCCGGCCCATGCGGCATAATACGGCGATGTTTCTCGCCGCCCCTCAGCCGACGCCGGCCGACCTGCAGTTTTCCCTGTTCGGGATTCCGGTGCGCGTCTCGGGATGGTTCTGGGTGGGAGCGGCACTCCTGGGCTGGGGCCTCTGCATGTCGCTGTCCCGTGGTGACCAGCGGCAACTGCTGCAGTATCTCGTCATCTGGATGGGCGCGGTGCTTTTCTCGTTGCTCGTGCACGAGATGGGGCACGCGCTGGCCTACCGCTGGTTTGGGCAATCGGCCCACGTCGTGCTGTATCACCTTGGGGGGCTGGCGATTCCCACCGCCTGGGGCCGCGGTGCCCGCCGGCCCGTGGAGCGGCTCATCGTCTCGGCGGCCGGGCCGCTGACGCAGCTGGCCCTGGCGGGGGCACTCGTGGCGGTGCTCAAGGTCGGCGGCTATGCCGTGCCATTTCCGGTACGGAGCGTGGGCCTGGCGCTCGGCCTCTATGAGGGAGCGGACATCGGGTCCCGCTTCCTGTTCGCGCTCGTGTTCTTCCTGCTCCAGGTCAACATCTTCTGGCCGCTGCTGAACCTCGTGCCGGTGCCGCCGCTCGACGGTGGTCAGATCGTGCGGGAGGGCCTGCTCACGCTCGGCGTGGCCGATGCCGCGCGGATCGCCGCCATGATCGGCGTGGTCGCCGGCGGCGTGGTCGCCTGGTGGGGCTACACGCATAACGAGCCGTATCTGGGCATCATGTTCGCGATGCTCACCGTCTCCTGCTTCCAGAGTCTCTCGGACAACACGCCGTGGCAGCGGTGGGGCTGATACGGATGGCACAGGATCGGCGGGTGGCTTGCAGGTCGGGGTTGCCCACGCCCCATCGCCGGACGTTCGCTGCGGCCCTCCAGGCCTTCGCTCTCTCGATGCTGACTGCGCTCCGGCATCCTGCCTGCGCCGACCAATCCGCCGGAGGCGGATCGGTGCCCGAGCAACGCCGGCTCTCGGGGCGTGGGCACCCCCTCCCGTCCATTGCTGCAGCAGGATCCGTTTGGGTGCGAGGATCGGGGGTTTTGTCGTGAGTTGTTTTCCGCGTCCACGCGTGGTGGTGCTCGGCGCGAGCAACGTGTCGCGGGGGCTCTCCCGGCTTGTGGCGGCGGTGGAGCCGCGGTCGCCGGGCGCGGACGTCTTCGTGGCCGCCGGCCATGGCCGTGGCTATGGCGTCAACACCCGCGTGGCGGCGCGGCGGCTGCCGTCGATCCTCGGCAGCGGATTGTGGCGGGCGCTCGACCGGCATGGTGGCGAGGCTCCGGCTGCGCTCGTCACCGACGTCGGCAACGAGCTGCTCTACGGCCTGGCAGTGGAACAGGTCGCGTCCTGGGTCCGCGAGAGCGTCAGGCGGCTCGCCGATCGAGGCGCGACGATCGCGATCACGCGGCTGCCGCTGGCGAGCATCGCCGAGGTGGGAGCGGTCCGCTACCGGGCCCTGCGGACGTTCTTCGTGCCGGGCTGTCGGCTGTCGCTCGCCGCACTCAAGGAGGCCGCCACCCGGCTCGACTCGGAGTTGCAGGCCATCGCGGGAGACTCTGGCGCGTGGATGATCGAGCAGCCCGCGCACTGGTATGGCCTCGACACGCTCCACGTTCGACGCCGCCACCTCGACGACCTCTGGCGTGCCGCCTGCGAGGCGTGGGGATTTCCCGCCGTGGACTCGCCCGGCAGGCCCTCGGTGGCCGACTGGGCGACGATCGGCACGAAGGCCGCGGAAGTCCGGTCGCTGGCGGGCGTGATGCGGTTCACGCCGCAGCCCGTGCTTCGGCTGCGCAGCGGCGGCACGCTGTCGCTGTATTAGTTTGATGGAGCACGCCGCGGTGCGGCGGTCGCGTGCTTGATGCATCCGTGAGGGGCTGCCCATGTCCCGGGAGCCGGCGTTGCTCGGGCACCGATCCGCCTCCGGCGGATTGGTCGGCGCAGGCAGGATGCCGGAGCGCAGTCAGCATCGAGTGAGCGCAGGACAGGATGTCCGGAGCGAACGTCCGGCGACGGGGCATGGGCAGCCCCGAACCGTGGCCCTTACAGCACCGGCAGCGAGGGCATCGGCGGCCGGGAGGCGTGGGCCGCGGCGAGGTTGCCCACGAGCCGGGTGCAGATCGCCTCCAGGTAGGGCCGGGCGGCAGGATCGTCGTAGTTCGCCGCCGTGCGGCCCGCGTCGCCGTGCTCGCGAATCGGGATCTGGATCGGCACCTCGCCGAGGAAGGGAATGTCGAGTTCCTTGGCGGTTCGCTTCGCGCCCCCGGTGCCGAAGATGTCGTATCGCTTCTGCGTGTCGGGGCAGACGAAGAAGCTCATGTTCTCCACCATCCCGAGCAGCGGAATGTTGACCTTGCGGAACATCGCGATCGCCTTCATGGCGTCGAGCAGGGCCACGTCCTGGGGCGTGCAGACGACGACGGCGCCCGTCAGTGGCAGCACCTGCGAGAGTGTCAGCGCGATGTCGCCCGTGCCGGGAGGCATGTCGATGATGAGATAGTCGAGTGGTCCCCACGCCGTGTCGCGGAGCATCTGCGTGATCGCGCCGTGCAGCATCGGGCCCCTCCACACCACCGCCTCGCCTGCCGGCACGAGGAATCCCATCGACATCACGGGCATGGGATGCGGCCCCACCGCCAGATGCATCGGCACGATCTTGCCGGCGTCGATCTGCGGCCTGCCGGCGAGGCCGAGCAGATGGGGCACGCTCGGGCCGTAGACGTCGGCGTCGAGCAGGCCGACGCGGCTGCCGGCCCGCGCCAGACCGATGGCGATCGAGGCGGCGATCGTGCTCTTGCCCACGCCCCCCTTGCCCGAGCCGACCGCGATCACGCTCTTCGCCTCGAGGCCGATCTGCCCGATTTTTGCCGGTGGACGGTCATGGGGAACGATCTCCACGGAGATGCTGGGTACGGACGGAAAGCGGGTCCGCAGCAGTTCCTCGATCCGGCCTCGCGTTTGGCTCCACAGGATCGCCGCGTGCGAGGTGAGGCCGACCTTCACCGCGATCGCAGCGGGCGAGGCCTCGACCGAGGGCACCTGCCCCATCTCGACGAGCGATCGACCCGTTTCCGGATCGCTGATGTCGGCGAGGACGGCGGTGATGGACGCGGGATCGATCGCTGCGGGATGGCTGCTCATCGGGCGTGCGGAAGTCCTGGGTGAGGGGGCGTGCGGCGTGGTTTAGGGCTGGCTCTTCTCGATCACGTCGCCCGCGCGGGACGATGACACGAAAAGCCCGCGGGGCTGGAGCGTGACCATCAGCACCAGCGCCGTGCAGAGCAGCATGGCGACACCGGCGGCCAGACCGCCGTCGGCCTGCACACCCCGTCGCGCGGAGCGGAAATACATCGCCGCGATGATCCGCAGGTAATACGCTGCGGCGATCGCCGCATTGAGCACGAGCACCACGGCCAAGGCGACGAACCAGGCGCGGCGGCTGCCGTAGGTGATCGCCGCGTTCCAGTCGACCTCGAGCGCCGAGGTGGCCAGCGACAGTTTGCCCCAGAAGCCGGGGAGGGGAGGGATTCCGGCGAGGCTGAGCAGAAACAGGGCGATCGCGAATGCCGCCACGGGATTCGTGGACGACAGCCCGTCGAGATCGTCGACGGTGGCGATCTCCTCCCGCGGCGGCCGCGGGCCGCTGCCGGCCGTCCATTCCGGCCAGCGATGGCCGAGGTAGGTGATCGCCGCGAAGAGGCCGGCCGTCGCCAGGGCGTAGGTGGCCAGGTAGAAGAGCGTGGCGCTCAGTCCGCCGAGGCCCAGGGTCCACGAGGTGTCGGGCCCGTTCTGGCCAGGCCCGCCCGTCCGTGCCGCGGCTGCCGCGGCGGCGGCAGCGATGCCCACCAGCAGGTAGCCGGCATGGGCGATCGAGGAGCAGGCCAGCAACCGGCGGAGATTCCGCTGCAGGAGAGCCATGACGTTGCCGACGGTCATCGTCACGGCCGCCAGCGTTGCGGTCAGCGGCCAGAAGAGCGACAGGTGGGCCTGTGCGGCGCCGCCCACGGCGGCGTCATCCGCCCCGGCCGGCAGGATGGCCAGCGCCAGCACCCGCACGAGCACGACGATGCCGGCCACCTTGGGAAGCGTCGAGAGGAGGGCCGCATTCGACGGGCTCGTGCCCTCGTAGACGTCGGGGGCGTAGAAATGCATCGGCACCGCCGCCAGGCGGAAGGCGGCACCGGCCAATGTCATGCCGATGGCCACCGGCAAAAGCACGGTCGACATGCCGACCGCCGCCTCGGCCGTGGAACGCAGCCGCGCCCCGATGATCGCCAGGCTCGTGGAGCCACCGATGCCGTAGAGGCACACTGCCGCATAGAGAAACAGCGACGAGGCCACCAGCGACAGGAAAAAATACTTGAGGCTCGCCTCTTGGCCGTGCGCATCGGTGCGTTTGAGCGCCAGCAGGATATAGGTGGGGATCGACACCAGTTCCAGGCCCACGAACAGGAGCACCAGATCGTCCGCCACCCCGGCCAGCGACAGGCCGGCCAGCAGGATCAGAAACGTGCCCGCCTCCTCGCAGGTGCCGCCGTCATGGGCCCCTGTGCTCCCGAAGCCGCCGCCGCGGGTGACGGCGGAGCGGAACAGATCGCCCGCCTGCACGAGGGCGAGAATCGCCCCCAGCGACAGCACGATCCAGCGGATGTAGGTCGAGAAGGCGTCGATGCGGATGCCTCCCGACGCCACCCACGCCCCTTCGGATGGCTGGCCGCCGGCCACGAGCATCGCCGCGACGATGCCCGTGAAGGCCACGGCCCAGCCGCTGCGGAGGCCGGCGAAGGCGCCGCCGAGGAAGGCGACGAGCGCTGCGGCCACCAGCACGATCTCTGGGGCCAGCAGGAAAAAACTCTGCACGGAACTCAACTGCGCATTCATGGACGATCCGATGTCAGGAGGAGAGGCTGCCGGACGGCCGGCTGGTCGTGGCCGACGACACGGTCCGCCACGTGCGCGGGCGGGGTGATCGGGGCGGCATCTTCCAGGGCACGCATGTGTTCGGCAAAGGAGTTGCTCGCGTCGCGGGTGGCGGCCCGCAGCACGGCTGCCGGCGGCGCCAGGAACGTCGCCGGTGCGAGGCCGATCCACACGACGAAGACGGCCAGCGGAGCGAGCGCGGCGATTTCATACCATTCCAGGTCGCAGCGGCCGTCGGCACCCGCATGGGACTCATGTGCATGGGCAGCGTGGCCGTGATCATGAGCGTGGGCATGACCGTCGTGATGACCGTCGTGATGGCCTGACGCGTCGTGGCGCGGAGGCTCCTTCGACCCGCCGAAGAAGACCCGCTCCACGGCCCACAGCATGTACCACGCGCCGAGCACGACGCCGGCCACGGCCGCCACCGCCATGGCGAGATACGCGACGCGGATCGCGGGGGCGACCCCGCTCCAGGCTCGTTGAAAGGATCCTGCCAGGATCAGGAATTCACCCACGAAACCGTTGAGCCCCGGCAGGCCGATGCTGGAAAACGTGAACAGCATGAAGAGCACCGTCAGCCAGGGGGCCTTCGTGGCGATGCCGCCCAGGTTGGCGATCGAACGGGTGTGGAACCGTTCGTAGATCATGCCGACCAGCGCGAAGAGGCCGGCGGCGGAGAGGCCGTGGTTGATGAGTTGCAGAGTGGCGCCTTCGACGGCCACCGGCTCGAGGGCGAACAGGCCCATGACGATGTAGCCCATGTGGCTCACCGACGAATAGGCGATGAGCCGTTTGAGGTCGGTCTGCACGAGCGCCACCAGAGCCCCATAGAGGATTCCGGCCACGCCCAGCCCGAAGAGCCACGGTGCGGCGGCGGCCGTGGCGTCGGGAAGCATCGGCAGCGAGAACCGCAGGAAGCCGTAGATGCCGATCTTGAGCAGCACGCCCGCCAGATCGACGCTGCCGCCGGTCGGGGCCTCGACGTGGGCCAGCGGCAGCCAGGTGTGGAAGGGAACGATCGGCACCTTGACGGCGAAGCCGGCAAAGAGCGCGAGGAACACGATCATCTGCAACCAGCCCTTCTCGGGGCTCATCGGCAGCGGGTGGGCGGCCGTGCCCGCCGTGAGGGCGGCGATGTCGAAGGTGATGGTGCCCGAGTGCGAGGCGTTCCAGAGCACGATCGTGAGCAGGCCGAGAAAGGCGAGCACGCTGCCGGTGAGCGTGTAGATGAAGAATTTCACCGCGGCTCGTCGCCGTTCCTCGTGGCCCCAGATGCCGATCAGGAAGAAGAGCGGCACGAGCGTGAACTCGAAGAACACGTAGAAGAGGATCACGTCGCGGGCGGCGAACACGCCGAGCATCGCCGCCTCGAGCAGCAGCAGCAAGACGTAGAACCCGACCGGCTTCTCCTTGATCGCGTTCCAGCTGACCAGCACCGCCGTCAGGGAGAGCAATGCCGACAGGCCGAAGAGCCAGAGCGAAAGGCCGTCGAGGCCCAGCGACAGCCGCACGTCGAACACGCCTCCCACGAGCCAGGGAGCCGAGGAAACGGCATAGGCCTCGCCGGCCGCGGCCTCCGGGCTCTGCAGGTATCGCAGCACGAGCCAGCCGGCGTTCACGAGGGTGATGAGGGCCGTCACGGCCGCGCTCTGTCGCACCGCCGACAGCCCACGGCTGCCGAGCACCCAGGCCACGACCGCGCCGATGAGCGGCGTGGCGATCACGAGCAGGAGGTGCGTTGCAGGGGAGAAGCCGTTCATGAGGGTTGGGGCCGCTGGAAGAAAGGGTGGTGAATGATTCGGGGGAGGGGGGCTGCGTCAGCTGCGAAGCTGCCAGGCGAGCAGGACGACGATCGCCAGCACGCCGACGACGCCGGCCAACGCGTACCGCTGCAAGAGGCCCGACTGGGCGCGACGGACGATGCCGCCCATGGCGACCGGCACCCAGGCGATCGCATCGACGACGCCGTCGATGACATACCGATCGAAGAGTGCCGCGACGAGTGCGAGACCTTCCAGCGGCCGCACGACGAGCGCGGCGTAGATCTGGTCGAAATAGAACTTGTTGGCAAACAGGGGCAGCAGCGGACCCAAAAACCGCTCCATCGCCGGGCCGTCGCTGCGGCGGCCCAGGTGGCCGATGGCGGCGACCACGATGCCGATGGCGGCGGCGAGCGTGCCCTGGATCGCCAGGTTCATGTGAAACACGTGCGGCGTGGCGGTGGCCGCCACGGCCGGCGCCGTGAGCGAGGGGGTCGCCGAGAGGAAATGTGCGAGCCAGTTCGTACTGAAGAGCAGCCAGCCGATCAACGCCGACGGCACGGCGAGCACCACCAGCGGGAGCGTCATCGTCGCGGGAGACTCGTAGGAGAGGTGGCCCGCGTGGTCGTCGTGGCCATGCCCACCATGGGCGTCGTGTCCGCCGTGCCCGATAGGGTGGCCGTGCGCTCCCTCGGGCACCCGTGTCGGCCCGGTGAAGGTCATGAACACGGCGCGGAAGGTGTAGAAGGCGGTCAGGCCGGCCGTGACCAGCGACATCCAGAACAGGATGCGCCAGGTTTCCGGCCGGTCGAGGGCGTCGAGGCCGACGGGGTGGGCCGCGGCGGTGCCGTGGCCGGCGGACGGCGAGAAACCGGCAAGATGAAACGCGCCGTCGGCCACGGTCATCGCGTGGTGCGAGTCATGTGCCCCGGGCCAGCCTTTCGCATGCAGGGCGGCCAGGATCTCGTCCTTGCTGAAGAAGCCGGCGAAGGGCGCCACGCCGGCCAGGGCCGCAGCCCCCACGAGGAACGTCGCCGCGGTGATCGGCATCACGCGGCGCAGGCCCCCGAACCGCCGCATGTCGATGACTCCGCCCATGGCGTGCATCACGGATCCCGCGCCGAGGAACAGGAGCGCCTTGAAGCAGGCGTGGGTGAGCAGATGGAAGATCGCTGCGGTGAAGCCGAGCAGCGTGCCGGTGCCGAGACTCGCGAACATGTAGCCAAGCTGGCTGATCGTCGAATAGGCCAGTACCCGTTTGAGGTCGTTCTGCACCGTGCCGATGAGGGCGGCGACGAGCGCGGTGGTGGCGCCGACGATCGACACCACCGTCAGCGCGCCGGGGCAGGCGGCGAAGAGCGGCGCCGACCGCGTGATCAGGTAGATGCCGGCGGTCACCATCGTGGCGGCGTGGATCAGGGCGCTGGCGGGCGTGGGGCCCTCCATGGCGTCGGGCAGCCAGACGTGCAGCGGCAGCTGGGCGCTCTTGCCGCAGGCGGCCAGGAGCAGGAGCAGGCAGATCGCGGTGCCCACCGCGCCGCCGACGTAGCCCGCCGCATCGGCCAGCCGGGTCTGCCCGAGGATGCCGGGCATGATCACGCCGTCGGGGGTGAAGGTGTCGTGAAAATTCAGCGTGCCGTAGGTCATCCACAGCAGGAAGACCGCGATCGCCAGGCCGAAGTCACCGACGCGATTGACGAGAAACGCCTTCTTGGCGGCGCGGGCCGCCTCGGGCTTCGTGAACCAGAAGCCGATCAGCAAGTAGCTGCAGGCGCCCACGGCCTCCCAGAAGACGTAGACGAGCAGGAAGTTGCTGGCCGCCACGAGCATCGACATCGAGAAGACGAACATCGCCACCAGGGCGAAGAACCGGGGATAGCCCGGATCGCCGTGCATGTAGCCGGTCGAATAGATGGCCACCAACAGGCCGACGCAGGTGATGATCGTGAGCATCGTGGCGGTGAGCGGATCGAGACGCAGTGCCACCGGGATGGAGAACCCGCGGACGTCCTTCCCTGCCGCGAGTTCCTGCGGCGTCAGACGCGGATCGGCGGCCGGGCTGCCGGCCGGGGGAGAGTAGGCCCGGTCGAACGAGGCCCACTGCCACAGCGTCGAGATCATTTCCACCGGGCGGACGGGCTCGGCATGGCCGCCCTGCGCCGGGCTCACGTCACGGGCCGTCGCCGCCAGGAGCATGATGGCGACGACGGCTGCCCCGGCGATGCCGGCCATGGCGGGCAGGTGTGCCCGGGCACCGAGGGTGCGGCCCAGAAGCACGGTGAGGATCGCACCTGCCAGCGGCAGCAGCGGCACGAGCACCAGCAGCGTTGCGGGGGAGAGTTCTTGCATGGAGGATCGGGGCTGCGGATGGAAGGACGGGTGAAAGGGTGAGCGGAATACCGTGAACGACGCGCCGTCTCAGACGTGCCGTCGCTCGAGCGGTTCATTCTCGTCCTCTGGGGGCAGGACGCCGGCCGGGGTGAGCGTGGGGAACCGTGGCGGCACGGTGTCGATCGCGGGCAGTTCGTGATCGATCGTGCGGGCCATCGATGCCTCGCGGAGCGACTGCCAAGCCGCCGCGTCGAGCCTGCCGGTCCGCGAGAAGGCCTGCAGCACGAAGACCAGCGCCACGGCGGCCTCGCAGGCGGCCACGGTGAGCACGAAGATCACGAGCACGTGGCCGCCCCAGTCGCCGTGGTAGCGGCTCCAGGCCACCAGGCTCACCGAGATCCCCTGCAGCATCATCTCCGCCGCCAGGAACATCACGATGAGATTCCGACGCGTGAGAATGCCGACGAGGCCGAGGGTGAAGAGGATGGCGCCCACGGTCAGGGCATTTTGCAACAGGGGGAGTGATTGCATCGTGTTCATCGGGCGGGACTCCTGCCTGCGGCGGGACCTCGGGCGGCGGGAGCCGCGGGAGCGTGGGCGGCTTCACCGCGGGAGACGACGGCGATCGCGCCGATGAGCGCCACGAGCAGCAGCACGCCCGCCGCTTCGACCGCCACCAGATGCCGACCGAACAGGTCGCCGCCAAGCCGGGCCACATGATTCTCGGCGAGCGGGTCGACGGCCGTCGCCGCAGTGCCGGCGACGGGAGAGGCGGCCGCTGGTGCACCGGCGACGGCCCCCGCAGGCAGGCTGCAGCATGCGGCGGGCGGGGCCGACAGCCGGCCGATCGACAGCGAGAGCACGCCGAGCAGCACGGCGCCGGCGATCGCCGACAGGAAGGGCTCGCTCGAGACCCGATCGTAGGGGGCGAGGCCGGCCGGCTGGGCGAGCATGAGCACGAAGAGAAACATCACGAGAATCGCGCCGGCATAGACCACGATCGTGGCCACGCCGAGAAACTGGGCGCCCAGCACGAGCAGCACGCCCGCCACACCCGCCAGCGACAGGGCAAACCAGATCGCCGCGTAGACCGGCGACCGCGACAGCACCGTGGCGGCGGCGGAGAGCACGGCCACCAGCGACACGATGAGAAACACGGCCTCTTCGCCGAGGCCGCCCAGGCGCCGGCCGGTGGCGATGAAGGCGGCGAGCGCCCCCAGGCCCAGGAGCACGCCGAGCCAGCGGGCACGGCTGCTCTCCCGGCCGTTTGGCAGCAGAAGCCAGAGGCTCGCGGCGGTCGCGACGACCGCCCCGGCCAACAGGGAGCCGGACGAGAGCAGAGTAACGGGAAGAGGGGTCACAGCGTGCCTCCCAGGCTCGCTGACTTCATCGGCTCGGCATCCTTCGTCATGTCGTAGACGCTCAGCAGTTTTTCCTTGTCGAAGATCATCTCCTCACGGCTCTTGCCGGTGAGATCGAGCAGGCTCGTCAATTCGATCGCGTCGACCGGGCAGGCCTCTTCGCACATCCCGCAGAAGATGCACCGCAGTTCGTCGATCGCAAAGCTTTCGGGGTATTTCTCGCGGTCGGGCCACGGGCTGTCGGTCGCCACGATGTCGATGCAGTGGGCCGGGCAGGCGGTGGCGCAGAGGAAGCAGGCCACGCACTTCACCCGCCCCTCCTTGTCGCGGTTGAGCCGATGCACGCCCCGGTAGATGAGCGGATTGCCGACCGTGGGCCGCTGGTCGGGAAAGCTCACCGTCACCTTCGGGCTCACCAGATGGCGGGCGGTGGTCGTGAGTCCCTGCACGAAGAGGGGCAGGTAGAGCCGCTCGGCCAGGCCCAGGGGCTTGTCTTCGATCCAGGTGACGGCAGGGTCGGTCGGTTTCATCTCAAACCTCCACCAGTTCGTGCTCGGCATCGAGCGGGCTGTGCGTGCGGATCGGCCGGTTGTCGGTGCCGGAGGGGGTGAGCAGGCCGGCGGCGATCCAGCCCAGGAAAAACACCGCCCACGGTGCCGCGAGCGCCACGATTCCGCCCGGCCCCGCGCCGAACTTCTCGACGAGCAGGGGGCGGAACTCCTCGACCGTCGCCACGGTCACGAGGTTGGCGATGCCCAGCGGCAGCATCACCTTCCAGGCGAGGTTCATCAGTTGGTCGAAGCGGAATCGCGGCCAGCTCCAGCGGACGAGCATGAAGAACAGGATCACGCCGAAGATCTTCGCGGAGAGCACGCCGAAGCGGAGGAATGCCCCGAGCCAGGTCACCTCCTGGCTCGAGCCGGTCACGCCCCAGAGATGCCAGCCGCCGAGGAACATGATCACGATGAGGAAGGCGGCCGTGACCATGTGGAGGAACTCGGCCACGAGGAACAGGAGCAGCTTGATGCCGGAATATTCGGTGTGGTAGCCGCCCACCAGTTCCTGCTCGGCCTCGGGCAGGTCGAACGGCAGCCGGGCCGCTTCGGCGAAGCTGGCCACGAGGAACACGATGAAGCCCAGCGGTTGCGCGAACGCATACCAGATTCCCGACTCGGCTTGCGCGTTCATGATCACATCGAGCTTGAGCGAGCCCGCCGCCAGCACGATGCCCAGCAGCCCGAGACCGAGCGGAATTTCGTAGGCCACGAGTTGGGCGCTGCTTCTCAGGCCGCCCAGAAAGCCATACTTGTTGTTGCTCGCCCAGCCGCCGAGCAGCACGCCGTAGACCGCGATGCTCGAAAGCGCGAAGACCCAGAGCACGCCGACGTCGAGGCCGGGGGCGACGAGGAACGGCACCGGATCGGGGAGGCCGGGGATGCCGAGCGGCGGCAGCACGCTGCCGAACGGGATCGCGGCGAAGATCGCCAGCGAGGCCGCCAGAATCACCAGCGGTGCGGCGGTGTAGAGCACCTTGTCGACGTGCCGCGGCGTGAAGTCTTCCTTCATGATGATCTTGAGGCCGTCGGCCAGCGGCTGCCCGAGGCCGAAGAGGCGGATCTTCGTGAGCGGGATGCCGACGCGGTTGGGGCCCTTGCGGTCCTGCACCCACGCGGCCATCCACCGCTCGACGAGCACGAGGTAGGCCGCCGCCGTCATCAGGCCACCGACAAGGAGGCCGATCTTCACGAGCGCGGCGATCGTGGTGGGAGCGGGAAGGAAAGCGTTCATGAGGTGGTGATCAGGCGATGTGATGGATGCGGAGGTCGACACCGGTGGCGGGGATGTCGCCCGCCAGCGCTGCGAACGAGGCAGACGAGTCGGCGATCTGGCGGCGCACGGCCGTCGGATCATAGAGGCCGCGGCGGCCGAGCATGTTCCAATAGAGACGTCCTTCCGGCCACACGCCCGCGGGGGGCCGCACGGCCTGCTGGAACGACTGCGCGCGGTGCGCCACGTTCACCCAGGTCCCGGCCCGCTCCGCGAAGCCGGCGGCGGGGAGCTTCCAGGTGGCGACGGCCGAGAGCGGCGAATCGAAGAGGTCCTGCACCACGAGGCACGCGAGGCCGGCGAAGGGAGCGGCGGTGGTGTCGTCGATCCACGGGGCGGGATACCCGCCCGTGATCCAGGCTGCGCCGACCGTACCCGCACGCACCTGCTCGACGAGATGGTCCCACGAGTGCACGGCGGGATCGAACAGCGCGATCACGCCCTCGATGCCCAGACGGTTGGGGCACTTCTCCGCGCGGATCGTGAAGCCGCCGGGGAACGTTTCGTCGGCACCCGTGCGCGGCACGTGGCCGACGGCGAGCAGAGCCTGCGGATCGATCGACCGGGCGACCGCGCAGAGCATCCACGCCTCTTCGACGGTGAGCTGAGGGGAGACGGCCACGGCCAGCCTGCCGGCCGCCTTGAGATCGTCGCGCAGCCGGGGCACGACATCTGCCCACTCCACGGCCTCGAGCGCCGCCGTGCCGTCGGTGCGGCGGCCCGCCCCCACGATCCGTGCCGCGTCGTGGATGTGGTGCCAGCCATAGCGGCCCTCGTCGCAGATCCACCACGTATTGACGTGGGGATTCTCCCGCGGTTTCAAGCGGTAGACCGTGTCCTGGTTGTGTTCGGTGTGGATCGAGCAGCCGGCGGAGCAGCCGCCGCAGACATTGGCCTCCCGCTTCATGAACCAGACACGCTGCTGGTAGAGGAAGTCCTTGTCACCGAGCGCCCCGACCGGACAGAGGTCGACAACGTTGCCGGAGAGCTTGTTGTCGAGCGGATGCCCCGGAAAAACGTCGATCTCCTCCTTGGCGCCGCGGTTGGACACCATCAGCTCCGCCGTGCCCGACACCTCGCGGGTGAACCGCACGCACCGGGTGCACATGATGCAACGGTCCACGAACAGCGTGACGGTGGGGCCGACGTCGCGCCGGCGGCTCGTGAAGGGGTGCAGGTCGGCCCGGCGTTCGGCCTGGCCGTGCTGGAAGTGGTAGTCCTGCAGCAGGCACTCCCCCGCCTTGTCGCAGATCGGGCAGTCGATGGGATGGTCGATGAGGAGGGCCTCCTCGACACGGGCCCGACTCTCCTTCACCAGCTGGCTCTCGGTAACGATCACCGTGCCGTCCTTCGCCGGCGTCTGACAGGCGGGCACGAGTTTCGGCATCATCGAGATCTTGCCGGTGGCGGCGTCGCGGGTGCCGGTTTCGACCAGGCACATGCGGCAGCTGGCCACGACCGAGAGGCCGGGATGCCAGCAGTAGTGCGGGATCTCCGCGCCGGCGCGGCGGGCGGCCTCGATGCAGTTGAGCCGCTCGTCGGCCCCGATCTCGATTTCCTTGCCGTCAACGATGACTGTGGGCATTGTGTTTCAGTTGGAAAAGGTGCCAGCCACCATTTTCATGGGGCACGTGAGCCATTCGGAACCGTTGGCGAAAATGGTGGCAGGCACCTTTTCCATCAGTGGGCTCCCACGATCTGGAGGGCGGGGACGGGGTCGGTCACCATCCAGCCCTGCGGGTTCGTCCGCTTGATGTAGTCCTCGAACTCGCCGCGGAATTTCTTGATGGCGTTCTTGATCGGCCAGGCGGCCCCGTCGGCGAGCCCGCAGATCGTCGAGCCGGGCATCATGCCCATCGTGTTGCCGATCTCGGCAAGGAGGTCGAGATCCCGGAGGCGACCCTTGCCCGCCTTGATTCGCTCGAGCATCCGTAGCGACCAGCTCGTGCCCTCGCGGCAGGGCGTGCACTGCCCGCACGACTCGTGGGCGAAGAAGCGGCAGGAGTTGTGGAGGAAGTCGACGATGCTCACCGTCTCGTCGATGACGACGACGGCCGCCGTACCCAGGCCGAGGCAGCCCACCTTGCCCGGTCCGGCGAAGTCGAGCGGAGTATCGAGTTCGGCCTCGGTCATGAGCCCCATGGAGATGCCGCCGGGGATCACTGCCTTCGCCTTGCGTCCCTTCCAGACCCCGCCGCCGAACTCGTCGATGAGCTGCCGGGCCGTGATGCCCAGCGGCGCCTCGTAGCAGCCCGGCCGCTCCACGTGGCCCGACAGGCAGTAAAGCTTGGGGCCATAGCTGCCGGGGTCGCGGGGATTGTTCGGGTCGGCCGGCACACCGATCGAGCGGAACCAGTCGACGCCGCGGCGGGCGATCTGGGCCACGCAGGCCATCGTTTCGATGTTGTTGACGACCGTGGGCTTGCGGAAGAGGCCCTCGATGGCGGGAAACGGCGGCTTGATGCGGGGCCAGGCCCGCTTGCCCTCGAGGCTTTCGATCAGGCCGGTCTCCTCGCCGCAGATGTAGGCGGCGGCACCGCGATGGAGGTAGATGTCGAGCGAGAAGCCGCTGCCCTTGATGTTCGTGCCGAGGTAGCCCGCCGCATAGGCCTCGTCGATCGCCGTCTGCAGACGCTGCCAGCTCTGCGGGTATTCGTAGCGGAGGTAGATGTAGGCGGTGCTGGCCCGCGTGGCGTAGGCCGAGAGGATGATGCCCTCGATC
>JBILWX010000182.1:0-5626 GCA_044369655.1 Pirellulales bacterium | reverse complement strand
GCCGAGGCGATCCTCGCCTGGGCCGTCGAAAAGATGGAGGAGCGGTATGCCATGCTCGCGAAGGTGGGCGTGCGGCACCTCTCGCAATACAACCAGCTCGGCCGCGAGGAGCTGCTGAAGCGGTTCAATCCGGAGACCGAGGAGGAGGCCGCCGCGATCCCGACGACCATGCCCTACATCGTGATGATCGCCGACGAGATCGCCGACATGATGATGACCGCCGGCAAGGAGATCGAGCAGCACATCATCCGCTTGGCCCAGAAGAGCCGGGCGGTCGGCATCCACCTGATCCTCGCCACGCAGAAGCCTACGGTCGACGTGATCACGGGCCTGATCAAGAGCAACCTGCCGGCCCGCATCGCCTTCCAGGTGGCGAGCCGCACAGACAGCCGTGTGGTGCTCGACGAGTGCGGTGCCGAGCGGCTGCTTGGCAACGGCGACATGCTCTTCCTCTCCCCCGGCACCAGCCAGATCCTGCGCGGCCAGGGCACCTATCTCTCGGACGAGGAAATCGGCCGCGTGATGGCGGCGATCGGCACGAGCGAGCCGCAGTACGCCGCGGAGCTCGTGAACCTCCAGCCGGCACCGTCGGGCGATGCCCCGAAGGGCTCCGCCGGCAAGGACCGCGACGAGATGTACGAGGCCGCCGTGGAGGTGGTGATCCGCGAGGGCCGTGGCAGCGTCTCGCTGCTGCAACGGGCGCTGGGCGTGGGCTATGGGCGAGGCGCCCGGCTGATCGACTTCATGGCGGAGGACGGCGTGGTCGGACAGTATGCCGGCTCGCAGGCCCGCGAGGTGCTGATCACGATGGAACAGTGGGCGGAGCGGAACGGCACGACGGCCCCCGCCCCGGACCCGGCTCCCCGGCGGCTGAAGATTCAGCCTCATGCTGCTGTGGTGGAGCAGGCGGAGGAAATCGAGGAGGACGACGACGAGGCAGCCGATCGCGAGGACGCCTTCGCCCGCCTCGAGGAAGAAGAGGACGAGGAAGACGCGGGCGACACGGACGGCGACGACGACGATGACGACGACGATGACGACGAATCCACCGATGACGGTGAGGGCTACGAGGACGACGACGGGGAGTACGACGACGCCGAAGCCGACGACGATTCCGACGGAGACTCCGACGACGACTGAATGCCAGGGCCGCGGCGGGTCGGCTCCCCGCTGGCTATACTGTCATCGTGACCGTCAGTCTGTCTGCAGCCGAGGATGACACCAGTGCGCACGATCGAGATTTACGACACGACACTACGCGACGGCTCGCAGGGCGAGGGCGTCAACTTCTCGCTCGAGGACAAGCTCGCGATCACGAGGCGCCTCGACGAGGCCGGCATCGACTTCATCGAGGGCGGATATCCGCTCTCGAATCCGAAGGACGCCCAGTATTTTGCCAGGGCCCGCGAGTTGAAGCTCCGCCATTCGCGGATCTGTGCCTTCGGTATGACCCGTCGCCGCGGCATGACCGCCGCCGAGGATCCGGGGATGAAGGCCCTGCTCGAGGCGGGTACGAGCGTGGTCACGATCGTGGGCAAGACCTCCGCCTTCCACGTCACGGAGGTACTCGGCGTCTCGCACGAGGAAAACCTGGCGATGATCGCCGACACGGTTCGCTTCCTGACGGAGTCCGGCCGCGAGGTTTTTTACGACGCCGAACATTTCTTCGACGGCTGGAAGCTCGACCGCGACTATTCCGCGGCGACGATTCTGGCCGCGGCGCGGGCCGGCGCCACGCGCATCGTGCTCTGCGACACGAACGGCGGCACGCTCCCCGATGAGATCGCGCGGCTGGTCGGAGAGGCGGCGGCAGCCCTGCAGGCCGGCGGCGCGAGCGTGCCCGTTGCCATCCATTGCCACAACGACTGTGATCTGGCGATCGCCAACTCGCTTTCCGCCGTCGCCGCAGGGGCCGTCCAGGTGCAGGGCACGATCAATGGCATCGGCGAGCGCTGCGGTAACGCCGACCTGATCTCGGTGATCGCGAACCTGTCGCTGAAACTCCCGGGCTACAGGGTGCTCGGCGGTGGCACCGGAGCCGCGGGCACGAGCCATCTCACGGAGCTCTCTCGCTTCGTCTACGAGACGGCGAACATGTCGTATCGGCCGGGTCAGCCGTTCGTGGGCACGAGTGCCTTCGCGCACAAGGGGGGCATGCACGTGCATGCGGTGGCCAAGGCGACGGAATCCTACGAGCACATCCCACCCGAGGCGGTCGGCAACGCGCGGCGAATCCTCGTGAGCGAGCTGTCGGGCCGGTCGAACATCGCGGCGCTCGTGCATCGGCCCGACGTCAAGAACGACCGGGCCCTGCTCGACCGGGTGCTGGCCGAGGTCTGCCGGCTCGAAAACGAGGGCTGGCAGTTCGAGGCTGCCGGGGCGTCGTTCGACCTGCTCGTGGACCGGATCGCCGGGACGTTCCGTCCGGCCTTTGAGAAGCTCGCCTACAACGTGGCGGTCGAGAGCCGCGTCGGTGACGACGTGCGGACGGAGGCGACGGTGAAGCTCGCCGTGGGCGGCGTGCAGCGGCACGAGGTAGCCGAGGGCGATGGGCCGGTGAACGCGCTCGACGCCGCGCTGCGGAAGGCGCTCTCGGAGGTCTACCCCGCCCTCTCGCAGATGCACCTGCTCGACTACAAGGTCCGCGTCATCAACGCGCAGGAGGGCACGGCCGCGAAGGTCCGCGTGTCGATCGAGAGCAGCGACGGCGAGACAGTCTGGGGCACGGTCGGCGTGAGCGAAAACGTGATCGAGGCGAGTTGGCTGGCTCTCGCCGATTCGTTTCACCATTTTCTGGGGCGTGCCGCACGGGCGTAGGCTCGAGCCCATGTCGCACGATCCGAGCCGCCCGGGGCCACGAGTTTCTTCGTGAGTTCTGCGATGACGATGTCCTGCGGAACCTGGATCGCGGCGACGTGTTTGTCGATCCTGGAAAAAGTATCGTGCCCGGCAGCGTCTGAAGCCGCCAACTCGACGCTCGCGGGAAAGATCGCCAGCAAGATCGTTACACATCTTTGCGCAACCGAAGTGTTGCCGGTTAGCCGCAGCTTGCAGCGCGGGATCGCTGGCCAGCCTCCGCAGGCCAGCCTCACGAGCGACATGACATACGTCGAGGCCTCGGGTATTGGTGAGATAAACGACCAGCCTCTTCAAGGCAAAGAGAAGCCAGAAGGGTAGTCAGCTGAGTGAACCAACGGCCTAGCTTCATGGGACGGGCTATCTGCTAGAGGAGAGTGTCCGTCTTGTAAACACACGTGCGGCAGTCTTTCAAAGGGAGATGCGGTGCGAACGGCCAGCAGTTTATACGGCTCCTTTGAAGAGGCCCCGAATGGATCGGGCCGAAACCCACCTGCCGCGGTCTTTGCGGCAGACCATGTCATCAGGGCCGAGAAATCCAAGATGGGCGGCAGCGCGAAGATCGGCCGAGGAGACGGGCCCGAAGGTCTCGCCTCGCTGCGTGTAAAACCACTCCAACTCGGGGCTTTCGGCAGCGGACGTGTCGGCCGGAGTGGATGTATCCATGTCTTTCCTCGTGTTATGTCGGACCATTGTCCGACTGAATGGGCGTCGCCACGTTTGCGGCCGCAGCGACCCTCATGAATACGAAGGCGATCACGGCCCGCCGCGAGTGCCAAAGAATTTCCAGCAGCCTCAGACGGTGCATCCTTCACGGGTTTGACAGGCAGGACGGATCGGTCGAAAATCGCCCGCCTGGAGGAGTCGCCCCCCAGTAACAGTTTGATATTTGTGACGCGGGGCCAGACAAGCGATGTCGGACGCAGATCTCTCGCCAACCGACCGTAATCGGCGCCTCGAAGACTGCCTGGAGCGTCTTGCTGCCGGCGATTCTACGGCCCGCGACGACCTCATCGCGATCGCTTGCGACAGGATGAGAGTCATTGCTCAACGAATGCTTCGGACATTCCCGAGCGTCAGACGTTGGGACGAAACCGATGACGTCGTCCAAAACGCGGCAATGCGTCTCTACAGGGCAATTACGCAGATCCAGCCGCGAGATGTCCGAGGTTTCACCGGCTTGGCGGCCGTCCAGGTTCGGCGTGAGTTGTTGGATTTGGCGAAAAAACATGCCGGCCCGGAGTCTTATGCAGCCAACCACGAGACGAACTACCACCGAATCGACGGGGAACATCACGCCAAGATCGACGCTGTTCCGGGGGAGGCCGACGAGCCAGATCGGCAAGAGCGCTGGACGCGATTGCACGAGGCGGCTGAAGCACTGCCCGAAGAAGAGCGGGAGTTATTTCATCTGGTGTGGTACCTCGGCATGAAGCAGGATGAGGCAAGCCAGTTGCTGGGCTGTTCAGTCAGAACCGTAAAACGCCGATGGGAGTCGGCGAAAGTGCTCATCGCCAAAGCGGTGAAAGACGACAAGCCGGACTGAGAAGTGCTGATGTGGCACCACCTGTTCGCCACTGTCGCCATAGTGATAAGCCGCCGTAGGCTGCGGCCAAAGCCCCACAGTCCTCCCTCCGATAAAGGCCCAAGATCATGAGCACCGAAGAGCCACGTAAAAATCAAGCCGCGGCAGGATCAGCGGGGGATTCCGAGTCGTCGGGGCTAGGCGGACTTACAGAAGCGGTTGAACTAGGCCCGGCCGAGCCAGTTGGCGATCCGTTGCTCGGCAAGGACTTTGGCGGTGTCACACTGGTTCGGGTCATCGCCGAAGGAGGCATGGGCCGCGTGTACGAGGGTCTGCAAGACAGGCCGCGGCGACCTGTCGCGGTGAAGGTGATGCGGCCCGGCTTCGTCTCCCCGGAGGCCTGTCGGCGATTCGATAACGAAGCAGAAGTACTCGGACGACTGCGACATCCATACATTGCCCAGATATTTTCTGCAGGCATCTGTAACGTCGCCGGAGCGAGAGTGCCGTATTTCGTGATGGAATACATTCCCAACGCCTTGCCGATCACGAAATATGTAGCCCATCACAAACTGCCCACCGATGAACGTATCGCACTTTTTCGAAAAGTCTGCGATGCCGTAGCACATGGGCATGAAAAGGGTGTCATTCATCGCGATCTAAAGCCCAGCAATATCTTGGTTGAGCCCTCCGGCGAGCCCAAGATCATCGACTTCGGTGTTGCCAGATGCATCGATGCATCTCCAGAGGCCATGACTGCGTTGACCGACATGGGCCAGCTCATCGGAACGGTGCAGTACATGAGCCCGGAACAATTTGCTGCGAACCCGGCTGAGATCGATGTGCGGGCTGACGTTTATGCGATCGGAGTCGTCTTCTATGAACTGCTCACCGGCAAACCTCCTTACGAAATTCGGCAAAAGCAGATCTTTGACGCCGCTCGAGTTGTCCGCGAGCAAAAGCCGATTTCGCCGGCAAAGCTGAACAAGACCGTCCGGCCGGACGTCGCCAGGATCACCGGACGATGCCTGGCAAAAGACCGTTCCAAGCGATACGCAAACGCTGCGGAAGTGGCCACCGCCATTGGTTCCTATCTGAGCGGCCAACCGGTGGCGGAGCCGAGGCGGCGTGATTTTCTTGAAGTCCTCAGCCCTAGCACCGTAGTGGCACGGCTCAGGTCGCTGGCGGACGCTCCTCGTTGGTTCAGCCACGGGCGTTTTGCTTTCCTGGCAACCGCGATTTGCG
>JBILWX010000181.1:0-5633 GCA_044369655.1 Pirellulales bacterium | reverse complement strand
GATGATGGCGTGGCACTTCCATCCCTCGACGGGCTGCCCGTTCTGGCTCGACTACGCGAAGTCGCTGTCGTTCGATCCGATCAAGGAGGTCAAGTGTTACGACGACCTCAAGAAGTTTCCGCCGTTCGAGGATGAATGGCTCCGTGGCGGCCCGGTCCGCCGCTGGGTGCCGAAGGGGCTGGCCGACAAGCCGATGTATGTCTTCGAGACCGGCGGCACGACGGGCGTTCCCAAGTCGCGGGTCAACCACCGCGACTTTCGCACCGACTACGAGATGTTCAGCGACACGCTTCCCGAGGAATATTTCCCGCGCGGGGCCAACTGGCTGATGCTGGGCCCGAGTGGCCCCCGCCGGCTCCGCCTGTCGATCGAACACCTCGCCCAGCATCGCGGCGGCATCTGCTTTTGCGTCGACCTCGACCCGCGGTGGGTGATCAAGCTCATCCAGAAGGGCTGGATGGAGCACCTCGAGGCCTACAAGCAGCACTGCATCGACCAGGCGATCACGATCCTGGAGGCCGGCCACGACATCCGCTGCATGTTCACCACGCCCAAGCTGCTCGAAGCCCTGGCCCTGGCCCTCGAGAAGAAGGGCACGACGATCCGCCAGGCGGGCATCACGGGCATCTTCTCCGGCGGCACGGAATTCACGCCGCAGTGGACCCGGTTCGCCGTGGAGGAACTGCTCGACGGCGCCTACATGACGCCCACCTACGGCAATACGCTCATGGGTCTGGCCGCCTCGCGGCCGGTCGTGGCCGCCGACGGCTACACGATCGCCTACTATGCCCCGCAGCCTCGGGCCGTGATCGAGGTTGTCGACTTCGACGACACGAACCAGGTGGTTCCCTATGGCGGCACGGGCCGCGTCCGCCTCACCACGCTCACCCAGGAAACGTTCATCCCGGGATTCCTCGAACGCGACGAGGGAGAACGGGAACTCCCCTACGCCAAGTATCCGTGGGACGGCATCAGCGGCGTGCGTCCGTTCCGCGCCCTCGCCGCCTCCACCACCGTGGGAGTCTACTGATGCACCTTCCCGCCTATCGTTTCGGCAAGCCCTACGAATCGCTCGAACGCGAGACGCTCGTCCACTTCCTCACCGGCGAGAAGGTGGCGGAGGTGAGCCAGGTGGGCGGCGCGATCGTCGGCCGCGACCTGCAGAAGGCGGGGCAGGCCCGCGCGGCGCTGCTGGCCATCGATCCCGAGGAGATCGTCGAGCGGCTCCAGACCGCGGGCAATCTCTACGCCCACGGCACCCTCACGGTCGGCGATGCGAAGCAGTCACCCGACGACTTCGTGAAGCAGCAGTCGGCCACCACCGGGCTGCCCGAATCGCTCTGTCGGGCCAACATGCAGAAAAACCTGTTCGTGCTCTCGAACATGGACCGCATGCTCGACGCCCTCTCCCGCGGCCTGCCCCCGGAGATTCTCTGGAAGGGTTTTGGCACCGAACACCGCGGCGTGGTCGTGAGCTACCAGGCGCAGTCGCCGGTGCTCGGCCTCGTGCTGCCGAGCAACTCCCCCGGCGTGCACACGCTCTGGCTGCCCGTGATCGCGCTCGGCGTCGGCCTCGTGATGAAGCCCGGCAGCCAGGAGCCCTGGACGCCCTACCGGATGGCGGCCGCCATGGTCGAGGCGGGCATTCCGCCCGAGGCGATCAGCCTCTATCCGGGCTCGACCGACGTCGGTGCCGGAATCCTGGCGGCCTGTCGGCGGAGCATGATCTTCGGCAGCGCGAAGACAGTCGAGCAATACCGGGCCAACCCCGGCGTGCAGGTGCACGGGCCGGGCTTCTCGAAGCTCATCCTCGGCGACGACTGCGTGGACCACTGGGAGCGGTATCTCGACGTGATGGCCGAAAGCGTGGCGATCAACAGCGGCCGCGGCTGCATCAATGCCTCGGCCATCTACGCCAGCCGCCATACGAAGGAGATCGCCGCCGCCCTCGCGGAGCGGCTCGGACCGATCGACGTGAAGCCGCCGCAGGATCCCGACGCCAAGCTCGCCGCCTTCACGATTCCCGGCGCCGCCAAGGCGATCTGGGGCCAGATCGAGGCTGGGCTCAAGGCCACCGGCGTCTCGCACATGACGGCTTCCTACGGCGAACGGCTCGTGGAGGGTGAGCGGTGCGGCTGGCTCCGCCCCGTGGTCGCCCACTGCACGTCGCCCGAGCCGGAGATCGCTCGGGCGGAGTACATGTTCCCCTTCGTGAGCGTGGTGGAATGCCAGCAGCGGCAGATGCTCGAGAAGATCGGCCCCACGCTCGTCTGCACGGCGTTCACCGACGATCCCGCCTTCCGCTCCTCGCTGATCGACTGCACCGCCATCGACCGGCTCAACCTGGGCCCGATCCCCACGACGAAGCTCGACTGGCTCCAGCCGCACGAGGGCAACATCATCGACTTTTTGTACCGCTCGCGGGCGTTGCAGCTGCCTGGGGATGCGGCCGAGAGCGGCAAGCCTGAGTCGAAACTCGCCGCGCACGCACGTTGACCGCGTGGGGCACGCACTCCGCGTGCCTCCGGCAGGCAGGATGAGCCTTGATCGACGACAACCATCCTCAGGCGTTTGAATTTCGTGCTGCCACGCGGCTCGTGGTGGGCCCGGGCACGATCGCCCGGCTGGGCGTGCTCGCCCGTGAAATCGGTGCGACACGGGTGCTCGTGGCGAGCGATCCGGGCGTCGTACGCGCGGGCCACACGGCCACGGGGCTCGCCGCCCTGGAATCGTCCGGCATCGTCACGGCCGTCTTCGACCAGTTCGGTGAAAACCCCACCACGGCCCAGGTCGAGGCGGGCACCGCCGTAGCGCGGGAGTTTCGGCCCGACCTGCTCGTCGGCCTCGGCGGCGGCAGTTCGATGGACTGTGCCAAAGGAATCAACTTCCTCGTCTCGTGTGGCGGCCGGATGCACGACTACCACGGCCGGGGCAAGGCGACCGGCCCGCTGCTCCCCTCGATCGCCGTGCCGACGACGGCCGGCACCGGCAGCGAGACGCAGTCGTTCGCCCTCATCACCGACGCGGCGACCGGCATGAAGATGGCCTGCGGCGACCCGCGGGCCGCCTTCCGCGTGGCGATCCTCGACGTGCACCTCACGCTCACGCAGCCGACGCATGTGGCCTCGCTCACGGGCATCGACGCCCTGTCGCATGCGGTCGAGAGCCACGTGAGCCGGGCCGCCACGCCGGCCTCGCGGATCTTTTCGCAACAGGCCTGGCGGCTGCTGGCGACGAACCTGCCCCGTGTATTCGCCGCCGGCGGCGACGTGGCGGCGCGGGAGGCGGTGCAACTTGGCGCCGCCTGGGCGGGGCTTGCCATCGAAAACGCCATGCTCGGCGCGGCCCATGCGCTGGCCAATCCGCTCACGGCGGCCCACCGGGTCGTCCATGGCCAGGCGGTAGGCCTCATGCTGCCGCATGTCGTCAGGTTCAACGCGGCCTCCTGCGGCGTGGCCTACGCGGAACTCCTCCGTGACATCGGCATCGACGCGGTGCCGGAGACGGCCGGGGAACGGCTGGCGGCATGGCTATCTCACCTGCTCGCCGCGTCGGGCCTGCAGACGACCCTGTCCGGCCTCGGCATCGCCGCGCCCGACGTGCCGGCGCTCGCCGCCGCGGCAGCCACGCAGTGGACGGGCGGATTCAATCCGCGGGCCGTGACAATCGACGACTTCGCCCGCCTCTACGAGGCCGCCCGATGAAAAGCCTCGCGATGCCGTGCCTGCTCCTTCTGGCCCTGCTTCCTTCTTCCGCGACGGCCGACGACGCCGCCCCCGCCGAGGCGTGGCCGATGGCTCGCGGCTGCCCTGCGGGCACAGGCCGATCGACGACCACGCTCCGCCTCCCGCTGGCCGAGAAGTGGCACCGGAGCTTCGACAAAACGGCCTTCGGCGCCGTGCCCGTGATCGCCGCCGGCACGATCTATCTGGGCGATCTGGATGGCACGTTCCACGCGCTCGAACTTGCCACGGGAGCGACCAAGTGGACATTCAAGGCCGAGGCGGCCGGGTTTCCCTCGGCGGCGGCCGTGTCGCTCGATCCCGCGGCGCCGCTGGTCGTGGTGGGCGACGACACCGGCGTCGTGCGGGCGTTCGACCGCGCCACCGGCACCCTCGCCTGGGAGTATGAAACCGAGGGGGAAATCTCCGGCGGCCCCACGCTCCTCTCCGGCGCCGCTGGCGGCCGCGTGCTCGTCGGCTCGCAGGATGCATCGCTCTCATGCCTGCAGCTGGCCGACGGCACGCTGCTCTGGAAGCATTCGATCGCCGACCAGATCCGCTGCTCGCCGACGGTGGCCCGCACCGCCGACGGCGACCGGGTGTTTCTGGCCGGCTGCGACGGAAAGCTGCACGTGATCGATGCGAACAACGGTGACGAGAAGTCGGCCGTGCCGATCGGCGGCCCGACGGGCACCACGCCGGCGGCGGCCGGCGACCGCGTCTTCTTCGGCACCGAGGGGGGCGGGTTCTACGCGATCGACTTTCTCGAGGCCACCGTCGCCTGGCAGACGCAGGCCGCGGTGAACGGCCAGTCGTATCGTTCGAGCGCGGCGATCGCCGACGGCCTCGTCATCGTGGGCTCGCGGGGTAAGGCGGTCGAGGCCTTTTCGTGCTCGGATGGCGGCAGGAAGTGGCGGCATCCGATGCGGGGCAAGGTCGATGCCTCTCCCGTCGTGGCGCTCACGGAAGCCGGCCGGCCATTGGCCATCGTGGCGGACAGCGCCGGAAAGATCGCAGCCCTCGACGCAACCACCGGGGAGATCGTCTGGGAGTTCGATGCGGGCGGCGGTTTCTCCGCGGGCGCGGCCCTGGCATCGGGCCATGTCGTGATCGCCTCCGACGACGGCACCATCTGGTGCTTCGCGTCACCGGACCGTTGAATGCCCCGGATATCGTCGCTGCACCGTTCGGGAACACGAACCATGGCATGGCTGCAAACGGAGATCCGGCTGGCACCACGCCGCCGCGGCTTCCACCTGATCACGCCTGACATCGAGGCGGCGGTGGCAGGCCTGGAGCGGCTCCGCGTCGGCATCCTCCACGTCTTCATCCAACACACGTCGGCGAGCCTCTCGATCAACGAAAACGCCGATCCCGACGTGCCCCGCGATCTCGAAATGGCGTTCAACCAGATCGCTCGCGAGGATTTCCCCTACGTGCACACGATGGAGGGATCCGATGACATGCCGGCCCACGTGAAGGCGTCGATGATCGGCAGTTCGGTCACGGTGCCGATCAAGGACGGCGGGCTCTGCCTCGGCACCTGGCAGGGCATTTACCTCTGCGAGCACCGCGACCGCGGCGGTCCCCGCCGGCTCGTGCTCACCCTGCACGGGGAGTGACGGTATGCCGAGCGATCCCCTGCCCCCCTTCGATCCCGAGCGGTTCCGCCGCGAGGGCCGCGCGATCGTCGACTGGATCGCCGACTACTGGCAATCGATCGCCGCCAAGCCGGTGCAGTCGCCGGTCGCTCCGGGCTGGGTGCGGTCGCAGCTGCCACCGCATCCGCCCGAGCAACCCGAATCGCTCGAGGCCGTGCTGGCCGACCTCGACCGCGTCATCGTGCCGGGCCTGACCCACTGGCAGCATCCCGGATTCTTCGCCTACTTTCCCGCCAGCGCGAGCAGCCCG
>JBILWX010000180.1:0-5637 GCA_044369655.1 Pirellulales bacterium | reverse complement strand
TGGCGGGGGCGGTCATCGCCACGGCCTTCGCCCGGCTGGCCCTGCCCCCGCTCGTCGAGGTCGGCCTGCTTGTGGCCCTCAACGTCGTCGGCATCCCGGCCTGCACGCGGGCCGCCCGGTCGCTCGGCCGGGGCAAGGATCCCGGCGCGATCGTCTACGACGAGGCAGCCAGTCTGCCGCTGGCACTGGTGGTGGTGCCTGCGGCGGCCCGTTCGCCCCTCGTGCTCGCGGCGGCATTCGTGCTGCACCGGCTGTTCGACATCACGAAACCGTTTCCCTGCCGGCGGCTCGAACACCTGCCCGCCGGGCTCGGTATCATGGCGGACGATTGGGGGGCGACGGCCTACGTGGCCGCCTGCCTTGCCCTCGGCCGCTGGATGGGCTGGCTCTGACGCGGCTCGCACCGGTCGCGGTATCACGATTCTTCGTTCGCCGGCTCCCCGCCGCCCGAAATCATGCGACTGCTGCTGATCGACCACGGGAACTGCGACCACGACCACACCCGCGTGCATCACTGCCGCGCGGCGCTCGGCCGGTTGGGCGTCGCCGCCGCCGTCTGCGGCCCCGCCTCGATTCCGCAGCTCGAGATGCAGCACGACGACATGTATGGCATCCACCTTCATGCGATCGCGGCGGCATCGCACCGCTTTCTCGCGGCGGTTCGCGACGGCTCCGCCGAGTCGCTGCTCGGCGTCGTGCCCGCGCTTTCGCCGCGGCTGTTGGGCCTCGTCCGCGAGACGGCGCGGCAACTGATCGCCGAGGCCGTGGACGCGACCGATCCCGACGTGATCTTCGTGATGCACGCCGGGATTCTCACCGACCTGGCGGCGGAGACGGGCGCGCCGGTGGTGGCCCACGTGTCGCTGACCGACCTCACCGCCGCAGCAGCCAAGCCGCTCATGCGCACGCTCGTGGGCCGTGCGCTCGGCTCCTGTGAAGCCGTCGTCGCGGCCGACGCGGCCACGGCCCTAGCGCTGCGGGAAGGCTGGGTGACGGGCGACGACGACGGGCCGACTGAAATCTGGCCGCTCGGCCCCGCATCCGCCGACCAGATTGCGGCCGTGTGCCGCACGGCCCTCGCCCGCCGCCGCGGCTGAGCCCGCACGTCCAGCGGCTAGACGGCCGCCAGCAGCCGGTCGATCTCGCCGGTGTTGACCGCGTGGGCGAAGGCGTCGAAATCGTGGTAGACCGCCCGGCTCGTCAGCTGCACCACCCAGTTGTGCACCAGCGGCGTGATCGTCACGACGGTGCGGCCATGCCGGTGCGCCTCCCACATCTCGATGGCCGTGCCCATCGACGCCTCCGGCACGTAGGCCACCAGCAGGTCGAATTCCCGGCACATCTCGATATGCCCCATGAACACCTCGCCGGCCCGGCGCCGATCGTAGGCGATCGAATTGCCATGGTTGGCGAAGGGGTCGTAGACTTCCGCGTCCGGCCAGTGCGACTGCACGAGGTCGCGAAGCGTGTTCCGATACATCTGGTCGTGCACCAGCGCCGCCACGTGCGAGCCCTGCATGATCCCGGCGAGAAATATCCGCATGAAAAAAACGTCCTTGAAAGCGTCCGCGAAACCGACTCCGAAATCTGCCCGTCCGGCCGCCGGAAGTGTAAAGCCTGGGCGGGAAAAACCGCGAACCGCCCCGGCAGCAGCGGCGCCGCAGCCCGATCTCGCGGCAGCCCGTCGCGTCGTGCTCGAATTGCTCGCGATCCCGGGTGGATCGGGCAACGAGAAGGCCGTCGCCGACCAGATCGTCAAGCGGCTGCGGGAGGCGGGCTGCCCCGCCGACGCGATCGCGTTCGACACGGCCCACACGAAGACGCCGCTCAAGGGCAACGTGGGGAATCTCATCGTCAAGCTGCCGGGCACCCAGCCCGGCCCGCGGCGGCTCTTCATGGCCCATATGGACACGGTGCCGGTCTGCATCGGCACGAAGCCGGTGGTGGCCGGCCGCTTCGTGAAGAGCGGCAATCCGGCGACGGGGCTCGGTGCCGACGACCGCGCCGGCTGCGCCGTCGTGCTTTCCACGGCGATCGAGATCCTGAAACGGAAGCTGCCGCATCCGCCGCTGACCTTCTTCTTCGCGATCCAGGAGGAGGTCGGCCTCTATGGGGCGCGGTTCGCCAAGGCGGCCGACCTCGGGCGGCCGAAGCTGGCCTTCAACTTCGACGGCGGCGCGGTCGAGAAGATCACGGTCGGCGCGACGGGTGGCTACCGCATGGACATCGCCATCGAGGGGATCCCGAGCCACGCGGGCGTGGCGCCCGAGAAGGGCGTGTCGGCGATCGCCATCGCGTCGCTGGCGATCGCGTCGCTCGTCGCGGACGGCTGGCACGGGCTCGTGATGAAGGATGGCAAACGTGGCACGAGCAACGTGGGCGTGATCCAGTCCGGCTGTGCGACGAACGTGGTGGCCGAGTCGGCCGCCCTGCGGGCCGAGGCGCGGAGCCACGACCCGGCGTTCCGCGGCAGGATCGTCAAGGCGATCGAGAAAGCCTTCACCGATGCGGTCAAGAAGGTGCGGACCGCCGACGGCCGGACCGGCAGCGTGGCGTTCGACGGCCATCTCGATTACGAGGCCTTTCGCCTGCCGGACAGCGAGCCCTGCGTGGCGGAGGCGCAGGAGGCCGTTCGCGGCATCGGGCTCACCCCCCGGCTCGACGTCTCCAACGGCGGGCTCGACGCCAACTGGATGGCGGCCAATGGCATGCCCACGGTGACCTTCGGCTGCGGCCAGATGGAGATCCATACGACCAAGGAGCAACTCGATCTCGACGCCTTCGAGGCCGCCTGCACGGTCGCCCTGCGGCTGGCGACGGCGGGATGACGGCGGGATGAACGCCGCGTCTGGACGATGCCCCCGGCGGTTCGCTACCGTGACTCGGGTGCGTGCGGAAACGAAGAAACGGAGTTCCCCGTCATGTCCATGAAACGCGATCCTCTGGCGATCGATGCGGTGCATCGGGGCGACTGCCTCGACCTGTTGGCGAGGGTGCCCACGGGCAGCGTCCACCTCGCCTTCGCCGATCCGCCGTTCAACATCGGCTACGACTACGATTCCTACGACGACCGCCTGTCGGCCGACTCCTACCTCGACTGGTCGCGGAAGTGGATGGCGGAAGTGGGCCGCGTGCTGCGGCCGGACGGCACGTTCTGGCTGGCCAGCGGCGACGAATACGCCGCCGAACTGAAGGTGATCGCCACGCGGGAACTGGGGCTCACCTGCCGCAGCTGGGTCGTCTGGTACTACACGTTCGGCGTGAACTGCAAACAGAAGTTCAGCCGCTCGCACGCCCACCTGTTTCATTTCATCCGCGACGCGGCGGCGTTCACGTTCAACACCGACGCGATCCGCGTGCCATCCGCCCGCGAACTGGTCTATGGCGACAAGCGGGCCAACCCGACGGGCCGGCTTCCCGACGACACGTGGATCTTGCGTCCACAGGACCTGCCCGAGGGATTCGGTGCGGCGGAAGACACCTGGTACTTCCCCCGGATCTGCGGCACGTTCAAGGAGCGTTCGGGCTGGCACGGCTGCCAGATGCCGGAGCAGCTGCTGGGGCGGATCATCCGCGCCTCCAGCCGCGAAGGCGAGACGGTGCTCGATCCCTTCGGTGGCAGCGGCACGACGCTGGCCGTCGCCAAGAAGCTGGGCCGCTCGTTCCTCGGCATGGAGCTCTCGGAGTCCTATGCCGACAGGATCACCGCCCGGCTCGCCGGCATCGCGCCGGGCGACCCGCTCGACGGCGCAGCCGAACCGCTCAAGACGGCGCCGGCCACGAAGGACGGCCGCCGGTTGGTCGTCGGCGGGAAGAAGCGCACCTCCCGCGCCAAGTAGCCGGTGGCGGCCCGTTCAGGATTTCGGATCCGCGACGCCGAGCGCCGCTTCGACGGTCTCGAGCCGCGTGCGGTCGTCGGCGTCGAGGCGGCGAGGATCGAGCCCCGACTTTCTCGATGCGAGCAGGATTCGCCGGGCTTCGTCCAGTTCATTCGCGGCCGTCAGCGCACAGGCAAGATGGAGATACTTCTCCGGGGAACGATCGAGCACGGCTTCCCGCAGCACCTTTACCGCCTCGCTCGGGGCCCCGCCGGCCAGGAGCACGAGGCCCTGCGTGTCGAGCAGGCTCGGATGCGGCCCCTGCTCTGCGATCGCCTCGTCAATCAGCTCCTTCGCCTCGGCGGCCGTCTCCGGCCGAGCCAGTTGCATGGCGAGGTTGTTCTGGACGATCACACGTTGCGCGGGGGGCAGGTTGCCGCCGGCGAGCAGCTTTCGATAGATCGCTGCCGCCTCCTTGGTGTGGCCCCGCGCACCGTGAAGGTCCGCCTCGAGCAGGGAAAGTGCCGGGCTGTCACGGTCGGTCCGCCGGGCGGCGGCGAACCACTCATCGACCCGCCCCGCCTGCTCGGCTGACGCGGCCACCGACGCCATCCGCAGCACCGACACGGCCCCCTGCAGCAATGCCGCGACTCCAAGCCGCTGCCGGTTGGCCTGCAGCAGGTCGAGCGCCTCGCCCGTCCGCCCGTGGCGGGCCAGGAAGCCAGCCCGGGCGACGATACCGGCGGCTCCGCGATCGGCGAGCTGACCGAGCACCGCGTCGGCCTCGTCGTCCAGACCGACTTCCTCCATCAGCGTGGCGGTCATTTGCAGCTGCCGGGAGTCTTTCGCCGTTGCCGGTCCTGCGGCCGCGAGCCGCCGGACGGCGGCGACCGCGGCCGGCCGATCGTCCCGCGCAACCGCCAGCCGCGCATCCAGCGCGATCACTCCGATGCCCGTCGGCTCCCGGGCGGCCAGCGTCTCGAGGTGGGCCGCGGCCTGCTCCAACTCATCGTGGCGGATCAGCTTCTCCACGACCGCTGCCAGCATGGCGGCCGGCGTCTCCGGCTCGGCGGCGAGCGCCACCAGATCCTGCCGGCAGTCCTCCCAGCGGCCGATGCGGTCGAGCAATTCGGCCCGCTGCAGCCGCTCGGCCGGGCTGAGGGACCGCCGGTCTGCGAGTGCCGACAGCAAGGCGATCGCCTGCCGCCAGGCCCCGGCCTCGGGCCGACCGGCGAGCACGCTGATAGCGAGCGTCATGTCCTCGACGGCCTGCTTTCCTTCGGCATCCTGATTGCGGGCGAGCCCCGCCACCGCCTCTTCCACGTCACGATACGTTCCCTCCCTCGCCAGGTCGGCCAGTGTGCGACTGGCCCATCTGCGCATGTCTTCCGAGGCGACGCTGTCGCCCGTCGCCGCGAGAATCTGCCGCAGCACCGCGCGGGCCTGCGGCTGGCGGTTGGAAACCGACAGCAGCGTGACCAGCGACCGGATGAGCGGCAGGTTTTCGGGGCTCAACTCCACCGCCTTCTCGAGCCGCCCGATGGCTGAAGGTACGTCGCCGCGCAGCAGTTCCAAGTCGGCAAGCAGCCGCTGGATCACCGGCCAGCCTGGCCGTTCATGCTCCGCTTCGACGAGCAGATTCCTCGCCACGTCGAGCCGTGCCATGGCTTCCGCGCCGAGGCTTCCCGCCTGAGGCGGTCGTTCCTTGCCGGCTACGGCAGACTGCGACCTGCTGACGGCCACCTCCAGCATCACCTTGGCCGCCGCCGCGGTGCGGCCGTTGGCGCTGTCGGTTCCGCAGAGACGGCCGATCTCGTCA
>JBILWX010000069.1:0-18334 GCA_044369655.1 Pirellulales bacterium | reverse complement strand
TCTCGCTGGCGGAATTCGAGGCCGGCGTCCGGAATCTGGTCAGCGACACCGAGCAGTCCTACTGGGAGCTCTATTTCGCCTACCGCAACCTCGAGGCCCGCAAGGCCGGCCGTGACAGCGCCCTGGAGGCCTGGCGGAAGGTGCATGCCCTCTATGTCGAGCAGTCCCGTGGCGGCGAGGCCGACAAGGAGGCCCAGGCCCGCGAGCAGTATTTCTTCTTCCGCAGCGAGGTCGAGCAGGCGCTCACCGACGTCTACCGTTGCGAGAACCGGCTGCGGTTCATGATGGGCATCAGTGCCAGCGACGGCCGGCTCATCCGGCCGTCCGACGAGCCGACGACCGCGCGAATCTCCTTCGACTGGCAGCAGTCTCTGGTCGAGGCCCTCTCGCGGTCGGCCGAACTCCGCAGGCAGAAGTGGGTGATCAAGCAGAAGGAGCTGGAACTCACGGCCGCCAAGAACCTGATCCTGCCCCGGCTCGACCTCGTCGGCCGCTGGCGGTTCCTCGGCATGGGCGAGGAACTCATCAACCAGAACTACTCCCCCTACAATGCCAACTCGGGCGATCCGCTCGCCGGCACCGATGCCTACTCGTCGCTCCTCAGTGGTCAGTTCCAGGAGTGGCAGGCGGGGGCGCAGTTCCTCATGCCGCTCGGCTTCCGCCGCGAACTGGCCACGGTCAGGAATCACCAGATGCAGCTCGTTCGTGAGCGGGCCCGCCTGCAGGACGAAGAGCTCGAGGCTTCGCACGCGCTCGTCGAGGCGGTGCGGAACATCGACACGAACTTCGCGCTGTCCCAGACCAACTTCAACCGCCGCGTGGCCGCCGAGCGGCAGGTGGAGGCGGTGCAGGCCGCCTACGACGCCGGTACCGTGACGCTCGACCAGCTGCTCGACGCCCAGCGGCGGCGGGCCGAGGCGGAGAGCTCCTACGCCCGTGCGATCGTCGACTACAACCGCTCGATTTCGCAGCTCCATTACCGCAAGGGCTCGTTGCTCGAATACAACGGCGTCTTCCTCGCCGAGGGGCCGTGGCCCGGCAAGGCCTACTTCGACGCCCACCGGCGGGCGCGGCAGCGGGATGCCAGCCTGTACCTCGACTACGGCCACTCCCGGCCGGGGGTCTTCAGCCGGGGCTCGATCACGCAGAACTTCGAATCGATCGGCGCCGATGCACGGGCGCTGCAGCTACCGGCTCGCGATCCGGCCACCAAGGAAGATGCCGACGAGCGGAATGCCCCACCCGCCCCGGGCACGGCACCCCGACAGAATGCTCAGCCGGGCCTGCCAGAGTTGCTGCCGTCGCCCCGGCCGGCGACGGCGACGGGCGCCTGAGCGGGCTTGGATGAACACCCCGCTGCCATGCAAGCCCGACGCGTGAGCGAGGGACCGGCGAGGCGAGGGCAGCTACGACTCACGGTCAGCGGGCCGCGGGCAGGGCGGCGGCATCGAGGGCCTGCTGGAGCTGTGCCGGGCTTCGCTCGCGAATCCGCTCGAGTGCCTGTTTGGCGGCGGGAAGCGGGCAGGCGGCGAGATAGCCGGCCACCGCGCGGCGAATGAGCGGATCGTCGGTGCCGAGCGCATCCCATAGCGGGCTGACGACCGCCACTGCGTCCCAGGCCTGGTAGCGGGCCAGATCGACCGTGGCATCGGCCGCTACGGCGGGGCTTGCCAACAAGTCCGTCGTGGCGGCGATGATCCGGCCGCGGGGGATCGTGTCGCCCAGGCTTTCCCAGGCAAATCGCAGTGCTGCCAGCAGATGCCGCTGGTCGAGGGGCCGAGCCGTGCGGTTGAAGAGGCCACGATCCCGAAAAAAATCGAGCCCCCGCTCCCCCTCCGCCACCAGCACGCCGGCCAGCAGACCGTCGAAGCCGGCGCGAAAATCGTCGGCAGGAGCCGTGACGGCATGACGCAGCGCGTCGATGCAGCCGGTCGCCACCGCGGGATTCTCGGTGGTGGCGGCGACGATCCCCACGAGCAGTCCATACAACCCGCGCCGGCGGGCGTCGATTCCCGGCTCGCTGATCCAGGCCCGCACCCGGTCAGGGTCGATCGCCGCGGCGGCGGCCCGGACGTCGGCGAACGGGGCCAGGCCGAACTCCGTGAACGCGTCGGCGGCGATCGCAGGATCGGGGTGTTCCAGCCGGACGGCGAACCACCGCAGCCGTTCGGCCGCCGGTTGGCTCGTGGCGGGGGCGGCTGCCATGTATCCCAAGAGCGTTTCATCGGCGCCGACAGCCGTCCAGGTGAGCCGGTGCTCCCCGCCGACCGCCGCCATTCCCGCCCCGCCGAAGAGCATGGCGGTGCCCGTCACCGCACCGGTGACACGGGCCGTCACGGTCGCTCCGTCACCGGCCGCATGGGCGTCGTTGCGGAGCAGGTGCGCGAGGCGAAACCGCTGCGACAGAAATCCGTTCCGATCGGCGACGGTGCCGCCTTCCGCCTCGCCCACCGCCACCACGCTCGCCTCGTCGCGCCGCTGCGCGAGCGACTGCCCGACCGTCCCGCAGAACGGGCATCCCGCCGCCGGTGTCGCGGACCACGACACCGTGAGCAGAACGATCATCAGGATGCATGGTCCGACCGCCGGGCGGCCGGCGCCGCGAGGACGGCCTCGCGCGCTGTCTTTTCGTGTGCAGCAGATCATGGAACGGGGCATGGGCAAGCCCGACTCGCGGAACGCCCGAAGATCATGTGGAGGCGGTCTCATTCCGCAGCCCAGCGGCTGCGTTCCTTCTGCATCCGCGCCCGCCAGTAGGGAACCGTGCAGAGGAGCATCCGGCCGGTGCCTTCGTAGACGTACGCGCGCTTCTGCCCCGACAGCCAGTAGCTGAGAATGTTCTTGGCGGGCCGCTTGACCCGCATGGAAATCCCCTGCGTCCGTGCGATCACGAACGGCCCGTCGGTGACGAGCGTGTCATCCGCGAGTTCCACCTCGTGCACCGGGCCGTCGACCGCGAGCACGACCTGCCCGTCCCCCTTGAGGGCCGTCTTGTACCAGAGCAGCCCCTCGCCCGCCCAGAAGGCCGTCAGCCACGGTTCGCGGTGGATCGAGAGCTTGACCGTGCCGTCGCTCGCCCAGAAGGACCGGGTGTCGAGCACCCAGCGTTCCCCCGGCTTCACCCTCATGAGATGGTAGCCGCCGAGGCTGGAATCGAGGCAGACGGTGCCGGTGCCGGCGTAGCGGGGCCGCACCACCGACTCGTCGGAAAAGAGCGACACCCACCAGGCTCTGAGCGTGGGCAGGGGCACGTCCATCGTGATCTCGCCCTGCATGTGGTTGAGCGCACCCCGCTCGGTCCGGACGTCTTCGCCGTCGAGAGCGATCTTTACCCACCGCATCCCCTCGGAATGCTCGACCTTAAATGTCGCCATCGATGGAGACCTCCGGGCCGCGGGTGATGCCCCCCTTCGTCCAGTCGCAGCTCCAGCCCGGGAAGGCGATCTGCGGGTAGGGATCGGGTGCGAGCGGACCATCCGAGGAGTGCACGATGTCGAACTGCCGGTCAGGCCGGATTCGTCCCACCCGGAAATACTTCGTGCAGTGCTGGGTCTTGGGGTCGAGCCGGACGATGCCGCCCGGGCCCGCGACTTCCAGGCCGTCTCGAAACGCCTGCCGCACGGCCTCGGTCTCGAACGACCCCGCCTTCTCCACCGCCGCCTTCCAGAGATGCACCAGGCACCAGTCGGGCTCCATGGGATCGCCCGTGACGCGGTCGTGGCCGAACTCCTCGCGAAACCCGGCGATCCATTCCCGGTTGGAAGCCGTGTCGAGACTCTGGAAGTAGGACGAGACGGCGTAATGTCCCTGCACCTGCTCCGGCAGCAGGCTCCGCAGTTCGTCCTCGGCGATGCTGGTGGAGACGACGGGCAGCTTCTCGGGGTCGATCCTGGCGTCGGCGAGCGCCTGAAAGAGGCCGAGATTGCTGTCGCCGTTCACCGTGTTGAGCACGCAGTCGGCGCCGGAGAAGAGGATCTGCTGGGCGGCCATCGTGAAGTCGCGATGCCCGAGCGGCAGATAGACCTCCCCTGCGGGCCGGAGACGCTTCGCGGCCAGATACTTTTTGGCGATGAAGTTGGCGGTCCTGGGAAACACGTAGTCGGAGCCGAGCAGGAAGATCTTCTTTTTCGATCCCCCGGCCGGGCTCAGCAGCCAGTCGATGGCCGGCATGATCTGTTGATTCGGAACGCTGCCGCCGTAGACGCAATACTGCGACGACTCGTTCCCCTCGTACTGCACCGAATAAAACAGCAGCTTCTTGTGTTCTTCAAACAGCGGAAGCACCACCTTGCGGCTCGTGCTCGTCCAGCAGCCGAACACCGCGGCCACGCCGCCCTCCAGCAGCTGCCGTGCCCGCTTGACGAACATCTCGGGTCGCGACCTGGGGTCGGGCGACCGGGCTTCGAGCTGGCAGCCGAGCAGGCCCCCGGCGGCATTGATCTGCTCGATGGCATGCAGTTCGATGTCGCGGAGCGACGTCGCGCTGATCGCCATCGTGCCGGTCTGCGAGTGGAGCAGGCCCACCGGCACCGTCTTCGCCCGCGGCGGGACGACGAGCGAGCAGCCCGCGAACAAACCGGGAGCGAGGCCGCGAGCCGCGGCGAGCGTGGCCGCCGTCTGCGCGAGCGCCCGCCGGCGCGAGATGACGGGACGGGGCGATGCAGGCATGGGGGCGGTGGCCATGGTCATTCCTCGTTCATGCGCCGGTAGAGCGTCTCGAAGGCCTCCGCCGTGATGCTCACGTCGCCCCGGAAGGGCTGGTTCATGTCGACGATGAGATACATCATCGTGCCGAGATACATGGAGAGGATGCCGCCGAGCACGAGATGCGTGACGAATCGCATGTCGAAGAGCCAGCAGATCGCGATGTTGAGGACCGCTCCCAGGATCATCACGTACCACATCGACGCCGGCAGGGCCGACTTCACCGAAAACAAGCGCATCCGCCGGCATTCGAGAAAATGGTTGAACTGCCTGAGGGCCTCGGCGTGGATGATTTCCTCGGCGGGCGTGGTGGGCTGAAAGTCGAGGAGTCTGTCGTGGAAGGCCTCGGCGCGGATCGTGCCCTCCTGCGGCACGATGCCCTTCTGCTGCAGCGGCCAGGCATACTTGATGACATACCGCGTGTAGTCCCGCAGCAGCCACCGCAGGTTTTGTCCGTGGGGCTCGGGATACCGGGAGACGTCCTCGTAGAGCGCCGAGAGCGCCGCGGCCTCACGGGTCACGTTCGCGCCCGCCTCGGAGACGTTCTGGTAGGCGGTCACGGCGATGAGGCCGAGGAGGAGCCCGTAGAAGACGCAGAAACAGGAGAGGATGTAGCCCACGATGTCGTTGGCGCCCGGCGTGTTCTTCACGAACGGCCGGAGGAACGGCCGGAGGAACACCACCCCGAGCCAGTAGAACCCGACGAACACGGCGATCGAAAGCAGCGCCAGCCTGTGCGGCGGGATGTCGTAGATCCAGAACAAGTCCGTGCTCATGGCCGATGACCGGGCGCGTGCCCTGGCGAGAATGAAACCGTGCCGTGGCGGAAGCCGCGGCGGATGCCGCGTTCATGCCGTGCGGCGATCGTACCAACGGGTCGCGCTCACTGCACATTTTCCCCGTCGAGGGCGTAGATCGCGAGGTGTTTGCCGTCCGGCCCCCGCAGTTCTTCCACGCGAAACGTGCCCGTCACGGCGACCGGACGGATCGAGAAATCGGCGGTTTTTCCGGCCACCATCCGCACGACCATGCAGTCGTGGAGCGCGGCACCAGGGCCGAAACAGCACTCCATGTTGTCCCGCACCAGCACGAACTGGGTCAGGCCCGTCTGCTGGAAGCTCGGCAAGATGTAGCCACGGATCCGCACGCGACCATGCTCGAGGGCGGTCACCCGCTTCGGCAGGAGGTCGCGGGAGAACGGGTCCCCTTTCTGGATGTCGAGCTTGACGTCGTCGAAGGAGATGTCGCGCGGGGACACCTGACGCCCCGTGGCGACCGCGGCGGGCGGCGACGGCGGAGACTCCGCAGCCTGTCGGCTGGCCGGCGCGGCGGCCGGCACCGGCCGGACCTCGGCCGGTGCTCCGCATCCGACCAGGCAGCAGGCCAGCACGGCGTGGCAGGGCTGCCACGGTCGCAGCGCAGGCCGCGCGGAAAGGCTATCTCGCACAGGCATCCTCGAGGTGGTAGAGCACGCCGCCGTCCAGGCCGGGCGCGCCCATGGGACGGATGACGAACCTGCCGGCGATCTTGGTGAGCCGGGGCGAGAAATCGATCCCCGTGGGATGCGCGGGATCCTTCAACTGCACGAGCACCCGATCGGTGATCTTGGGATTGCCGCCGAAGCAGCAGTCGCCCTGATCCCGCACGAGCAGAAACTGCGTGATGCCACGCTGCTGCTTGCCCGGATACATGTATCCTTTCAGCAACACGTTGCGTCCATCCATCGTGCGGGCCGTGTCCGGCACGGTGCCCGCTGGATCACCATCGAGTGGCTGGAGCATGCCGTAGTTGAGCCGTTCGAAGCCCGGCGGCAGTTCGGCGGCATAGGCCCACGAGTGGGCGACGAGTCCGCCGACGAGCATCGCCACCGACACCGCGATCGACCCGAGTGCCAGCGTCCTGCCCGTGAACGCTTCGGGACGCTGCGTGATCGTGCGGTAGGCCAGGATGCCGAGCACCAGCCCCAGCGCCGGCACGGCCGTCAGCGACCAGTCGATGAATGCCAGGGGGGAGAGGGCAGCCAGAACTGCGGCTGCGATCGCGGTGCCGGCGACCGCACGATACCGGCCCTCGCCGTCAGCGTCGTCGAGGGTATCCCGGGGGGATGTGTCGAAGAGACCTGTTGCCATCGCTGGGTACCCCTATCGAACCGATGGACTGGTCCCGCCCGCCCGCAGCTTCGCCCGCGAGAAGATGGCGATGAGCAGCACCACGACCGCCCAGAGGGCCCACTTCCACGCGGTCGAGGAGCGCGTCGTGCCCGATGGGGGAGCGGTGGCCGCAGGGCTTTGGGGCGTCGGCTTCGACGGGTCGATGCCGGGGGCGTCGTCGGTGGCCTCTTCGTCCGCCAGCACCGTCGGAATGCGGGCCGCGATGGCAGCCTCCCCGCCAGCGCCCGCCGGCATGGCGGCGGCTGCGGAGGTGGGGGGGGCGATCGCTCGCGGCTCCCTGTCCCGGGCGGCGGTCGGATCGCCCGGATCGCCGTCATCGTCGGACTGGGAGTTGCCGGTCGTCGGCCCGGCGGGCGTGCCGCCGGGCTTGGGCGCGACTGCGCCGCCGAAGGCGGCCAGCGTGGCGGCGCGGCGGACCGCCTCCGGATCGATCTTCTCGAGCCGGGTGATGGCCTCGGCCGCCTGCGGCAGCGGGCAGGCCCGCAGATAGTTCACGATCGGTTCGCGGACGAAGATGTTGTCCGCCTCGGCCTTCTCGAAGAGTTCGACGAGCCGATCGATCGCCGACCAGTCCTGCCAGCGGGCGAGATCCGCGATCACGAGGTCGGCCAGCTTCGGCTCCTCCAAGAGCAGCCGCAGCGACTTGAGCACGCGGTCCTTCGGCACCTGCGCCGACTCCTCGCCGAGAAACCGCAACGCCATCACCGCGGCGTAGGTCTCGGTGAAGGGGATTTCGCGGCCGCGGCGATTGAGGAACAGCTCGTCGACGAGGTCGAGGCCGTCAGGCCCACGCAGCGTGACGTAGCAGGCAATCAGCGCATCCAGGCCGCTGCGGACCTCGGCCTTCTCGGGACCGAGATCCTGATTGGCGAGGATTTTTCCGATCCGGTCGGCGTCGGCCTTCGTTCCGCAGGTGCCAAGCATGGTGGCATAGAGCCGCCGTCGGTTGGCCTGCACCTTGGGATTTTCGATCCACTCCAAAAGCTGCGCCGGCTTCATCCGGTCGGCGAGACCGCGGACATCGGCGTAGGGTGCGACGGCGAACTCGTCATAGGCATCGCGGGCCAGCGTCTCGTCGGGGTCTTCCAGATGGTTCTGGAAGAACGCGAGACGGTCGGCGCCCTTTTCGGGAATCGTCGCGAGCTTCTTGAGGTAGTCGACGGCCCGTTCACTCACCGGGATCGGGCTCGACCAGACGAGCTTCGGCGGCTCGATCCCCATGAGCAGGAAGAGCGTGCCGACCGGCTTCTCCTCCAGCAGGATGGTTTCGATGGGCGCGCCGTCCGTGCCGGCGTGTCCGGCCTCCGCGACGAGGTCGCCGCCCTTCAGCACCTCGACCACGGCGAACTTGCCCTTGGGCAGAGGCCCGTCGGCACGAGGCGAAAGGGCGCCCGCGGGCGGCGGTTCCACGAGTCGGACGATGGCCGCCGCCTGACTCTGGGCGATTTCCTGCGCGAAGGTGAGCGACACGGCCGAACAGAACGGGCAGGCCGATGCCCGCGGCGCATGGCCGACGAGCATCCCGATCCCGATCAGGGCGATGATCCAGACTTTTCCCGACCTCGACAGGTACGTTTTCATCGCCACATTCTAAACGAGAAATCGGCGGATTGGGCCATCGACGACCGTCCTACCCCCCCTGCAGCCATTTGGCGACGTCGGTGCGGTAGGCGGCCAGGGCGGGGAGCAGGGCCGCCAGGATGGCGAGCACCACGAGGAACGGCACGAGCAGGAGTTCCGCGCCAGGCGCCGCCGAGAGCACGCTCGCCGAGACGCCGGCGTTGGTCGTGATCAGGGGGGCTATCGCCCCCACGAGCAGATGGCCGAGCACCCACCCGGCCAGCCCCCCACCGACAGCCAAGAGCACCGCCTCGATCAGCACGACGGCCAGCACGTGTGCCCGGCGGGCTCCCAGCGCCCGCATGATGGCCACGTCGCGGCTCCGTTCCAGTGACGAGCCCACCATGCTCACCAGGATGCCGATGGCGGAGACAAGCACCACCAGCGCCGTGATCAGGAGCAGCAGCAATTCCAGCGGCCGGACGAACAGGTCGAGCAACAGCCGGATCTCGCGGATCGGTTCCGCCGCCTGCCCGTCGCGGCCCTCGTTGATCGCCGTCCGCAGCGCCATCGCCGTCAGTTCGGCGGGCAGGTCGGGCATGCCGGGCAGTCCGGGCAGTGCCGCCGTTTCCAGCAGGATGGCCGTCACCTCGCGTTGCGCAAACGGCAGCGGCGCGGGCGTGTCGTTTTCGCCCGCCGGGGGCGAGACTTCGATCGCAGCCGACGGTTCCGCGTTCCCCGCCGCGTCCTCCACCGGCTTCGCATGCCCCTCCTGCAGATAGAAGCCTTCCATGTTCACGTAGACGCCCCGATCCACGGGCGTGTCGGTGCGGGCGAGGATGCCGGTCACGGTGAAGGGATCGTGCACCTTGCCGTCATCGGCACCATGCGTGGGGGCGAAGGGATCTCCCACCTTGAGGCCCAGGTTGCCGGCCACCGTCGCGCCCAGCACACCGCCGAAGAATTCGTGGGCGCGAAAGTTGCGGCCCGCCGCGAAGGCGAACGGCCGTCCGTTGCCGACCGTGAGCCGGTCGAAATACGCCGCGTTCGTGCCGACCACGCGAAAGCCGCGGAAGTAGTCCCCCATGCAGATCGGCACGGCGATCTTCGTGCTGGCGGCGAATGTCCCGTCCGCGCCGTCGGGCCGTTCGGCCGCGGGCAGGAACTGCTGGTAGAAGTCCCAGGAGATGTTCTCGATCGGCTTGCTGATCAGGTAGACGCTGTTGAGGACCAGCTGCAGCGGGCTGCCCTTCGCACCGACGATCATGTTGTATCCCAGGCCGGAGCCCGACTCGAACGCCTGCTTCACGATGCCGCCGGTCACGAGCGTGGCCACCACCAGCGCGACACCGAGGGCCAGAGACAGGGCCGTGAGCAGGCTGGTGAGCAGCCGTTGTCGGATGTTGCGCCAGGCGATGCCGAGGAGGGTCATGCGAAATCACATCGGGAAAAAAAGGTGGCAGCCCGGGTCATCCCCGGGCTGCGCGGTTGAAATCCTCCAGCCGCACCCGCCGGGGGAACTGGCCGGCCACGTCGGCGGCGTGCGTCACGACCAAGAGCGCCACCCCCTGCTCGGTGCAGGTGTTTCGCAGGAGGTCGATCACCTGCTGCTGGTGGGCGGGATCGATGCTCGCGGTCGGCTCGTCGGCGAGCACGGCCCGGGGCCTGTTGGCCAGCGCCCTGGCCACGGCCACTCGCTGCTGCTGGCCCACGCTCAGTTCAGCCGGTTTGTGTGCAAGCCGGTCTCCAAGCCCCACGGCGGCGAGCAGTCGCGCCGCCCGGTCGCGGTCGGGGCGGCCCGAGCCGAACGACATCGCCACGAGCACGTTCTCAAGCGCCGTGAACCCGGGGAGCAGGTTGAACTGTTGGAACACGAGCCCCAGCTTGTCGGCCCGCACCCGGTCGCGGCGGGCCTCGTCGAGCCTGGCGATATCGATGCCGTCGACGAGCACCCGGCCGGTGTCCGGCCGCATGATGCCCGAAACGACGTTGAGCAGCGTCGACTTCCCGGAGCCGCTGCGGCCCTCCAGGGCGCAGTGCTCGTCGGCGGCGAGTTGGAATGACGGGATGTCCAGAATCGCCACCCGCTCGCCGCCCGGCATGGTGAACGATTTGCGGACGTCGCTGAGTTCGAGAACAGGTGTGGCCATGGGCAACATCGTAGCCGCCGGGGGCGGGCGGCGGTCAAAAACCGGGTTTTTCGCGGGCGGATTGAGCGGCCGCGGCAGGGCGGTGTATATTCCGCCGCCCCCGGCTGGTCGCCCGTTCGCAGCGTTGCACGGTGCCAGTCTTTCGTTCGACGTTCCGCCTCAGGAGATTCGCCGTGTCCATTCGCGTCGGCATCAACGGTTTTGGCCGCATCGGTCGCCTCACGTACCGGGCCATCTACGAGAAATACGGCCTCAACGGCGACGTCCAGGTGGTGGCCCTCAACGACCTCACCGACGCCAAGACCAACGCCCACCTGCTCGAATTTGACTCCAACTACGGCCCGTTCAAGGGGCAGGTCGGCTACGAGGGGAACGACCTGGTCGTCGATGGCCACAAAATCAAGGTGTTTGCCGAGAAGGATCCGGGGGCGATCCCGTGGGGGTCGCAGGACGTGCAGATCGTCGTGGAAAGCACCGGCTTCTTCACCGACGCCACCAAGGCCGTGGCCCACAAGCGTGACAGCGTCAAGAAGGTGGTCATCTCGGCTCCCGCCAAGAATGAAGACCTCACGATCGTGCTCGGCGTCAACGACAAGGTGTATGACCCGAAGAAGCACCACGTGATCTCGAACGCCTCCTGCACGACCAACGGCCTCGCCCCCGTGGCCAAGGTGCTGCACGAGACCTTCGGCATCGATCGCGGTCTCTTGACCACGGTGCACGCCTACACCAACTCCCAGAAGACGGTCGACACGGCCGCCAAGGATCTCCGCGATGCGCGGGCCGCGGCGCTGAACATCGTTCCGTCCAGCACCGGAGCCGCGAAGGCGGTGGGGCTCGTGATTCCCGAACTGCAGGGCAAGTTCACCGGCATGGCGTTCCGTGTGCCGGTCTCCACCGTGAGTGTCGTCGACTTCACGGCGATCCTCGGCAAGGAAGCGTCGCCCGCCGACATCAACGCCGCGATGAAGAAGGCGGCTGAGGGGCCGCTCAAGGGGATCCTGCGGTACACCGACAAGGAGCTCGTGTCGACCGACCTGAAGGGCGATCCTCACAGCTCGATCTTCTCGGCCGTCGACACGATCGGTCTGGGGAACTTCGTCAAGGTGGTCAGCTGGTACGACAACGAGTGGGGCTACTCCAATCGCGTCGCGGAACTGCTGAACTTCCTCGAGGACAAGGGCCTGTAAGCCGGCGGACGGACCGGTCCAGACTGGTGTCAGGGAGCCATCGTGGCCGCCGGCCGGGCGGTCACGGTGCAGTCGGTCTCGAACGAGGCGGCTTCGAAGGTGGTGAGCGCGACGTGCACCCGCACGTGATCGCCCTGGGGCGGCGGCCCTGGCCAGCGAAGCACGAAATGCAGGCCGCGGTTTCGCGACGTCCGCCGGAAATGCGTGATCGCCTCCTCGGCGGGGATCTCCCAGCGGGCCATCGGCGTCGCGTTCGCGGGCGTGCTCGAGTCGAACACGGCCACAGACACGTCACCGGCCGCGGTCACCAGCCGCTCGTCGCCATCCCGGGGTTCGATGACGACGGCCAGGCCGTCACTCACGCCGTCGCCGTTGCCATCAAAGCACGTCGTGCGGGCCGGATTGACGACCAGATGCGTGATCCGGCCGGCGTCGGCGAGGCTCTCCTCGGGGGAGAGCTGCCTGCCGGTCGGGCCACCCAGCGGCTGATCGCTTCCGGCCCCGGCCGGCGGTTCGCTGGCGACCGGTTCCGTCGCCGACACCGGCCTGATGGATGAGGGAGCGGGTGCGGTGGCCCCGGGAAATCGTGGCTCCGATGGGAGCGGCGGCACGCCGTCGAGCTTCGGAGGGGCGATGAATCCGGGAGCCGACGGGGCGGCCGGCGGGGGCGGCGCATTGCCGGCGGGTGCACCGACGGCGGGTGCACCGACGGCGGGGACTTCGATCGCCGGCGGCGCGAGCAGGGGCTGCGGGGGAGCGATGCGCGGCGGCAACGCTGGTCGGCCTGTCGGTGCGGAGCCCGCGCGGCCACCCGTCGCGGCATCGCCTTCCGCGAAGCCCAGCTGCCGTCGGAGGCTCGTGTTTTCGCTGGCGGTGCGGTCGAGGCGGACGCTGGTATCCTGCAGCTCGTCCTGGAGCTGGTAGATCTGGTCCTCCTGCATCCGGAGTTCGCGTTCGAGCAGTTGCTGGCTCAGGTCGCTCTTGCAGCCCAGAGCTGGACCAAGAACTGCGGCCAGAACCGCGGCCAGCAGCACTCTCATCGCCTTGGACGGAGCGGTCAGGCCTGTGAACCGTGTCATGACGCGCCTCCTTGCGCCTCACGGCAGCCCCTCGTGGGCCGCCACCTTCCGTATCCTTGTGCTTGCGAAATCCGGGGGCTTGGACGGCCGATCAGCCTGCCGTCTTTCCGGTCGGCATCCGGTCGATCACCTCGTCGATCAGCTTGTATTCGAGCGCCTCGTGCGCCGACATGAAGCGGTCGCGATCCGTATCCTGCTCGATCTTTTCCAGGGGATGCCCCGTGTGCTTGAGCAGGATGGCGTTGAGCTTGTGCTTGATGTTCTTGAACTCCTTGGCATGGATCATGATTTCTTCCGCCGTTCCCTCCATGCCCGCCAGCGGCTGGTGGATCATGATGCGGGCGTTGGGAAGCGCCCGCCGTTTGCCCTTCGCCCCGGCGGTGAGCAGGACGGCACCCATCGAGGCGCATTGCCCGATGCAGTAGGTCGCGACGTCGCAGGTCACGAACTGCATCGTGTCGTAGATGGCGAGGCCGGCGGTGACGCTGCCGCCCGGCGAGTTGATGTAGAGATGGATGTCCGACTTCGGGTCGTCCGATTGCAGGAAGAGCAGTTGGGCGACGATGGCGTTGGCCACTTCATCGTTGACTTGCGAGCCGAGAAAGACGATGCGGTCCTTGAGCAGGCGGCTGTAGATGTCCATCGCCCGCTCTTCGCGGCCGCTCTTTTCGATGACGAACGGGATCAGGGGCATGGGCTGCTTCTCGGCGGGGGCTGGAAGGGGGGGATCGTAGGGAACGCCTGGACGTGGTTTGCGGCGCGGTGGATCAGTCCTTGCCCGACTCTTCTTCCGCGACCGGAGGCTTGGTCAGCACCTCGTCGACAAGGCCGTATTCCTTGGCCTCGGTGGCGGTGAGATAGCGGTCGCGGTCGGTGTCCTTGGCAATGCGGTCGATGGGTTGGCCGGTGTGCTGGGCGAGAATGTCGTTCAAGATCGCCCGCGTCTTGATGATCTCGTCGGCCTGGATCTCGATGTCGCTCACCTGGCCGCCGACCTGACCGTAGGGCTGATGGATCATCACCTTGGCGTGCGGCAGGGCGAATCGTTTCCCCTTCGCGCCGCCGGCGAGCAGGACGGCGCCGCCGCTGGCGGCGAGCCCCACGCAGTTGGTCGCGACGGGGCAGGAGAGGATCTGCATCGTGTCGTAAATGGCCATGGTGGCCGTGACGCTGCCGCCGGGAGAGTTGATGTAGAAGTGAATGTCCTTGCGGCGGTTTTCGCTCTGCAGGTAGAGCAGTTTCATCACCAGTTCGTTGGCGTTGCCGTCGTAGATCTCCCCCTGCAACAGGATGATCCTGTTCTCGAGCAGGAGATCGCCCAGCGTCATCTGCCGCTGCCGTTGGTAGTCGCGTGAGGCGCTGGAGAATCGCGGAACGAAGGAACGCTCGTGCATGTCGGGTCTCGGTGGGGCTGTGAAATCGGCGAGGTCGGAAGCAGGGTGCCGCGCTGACGCGGCGCTGAATGCCACAGGTTGGATGCAGGAAGGTCGCCCGCCGCTCATGCCCGCCGTGGGCTGCCCGGCTCCGCTTGGGTGGCCGTCGGAATTTCCTCCTCGCCGACCACGGCGCCACAGACCGCATGGTCCACGGCCTCGGCGTCGCGCTTTTGGAATTCGAACGGGGTGTCGGTGAACTTCGCGTGCGACGTGATCAAGTCGATCGTCTTGCGTTCGATGATCTGGTTGCGGAGCACGTCCATGAGGCCGCGTTTTTCCAGGTTCGCACGGACGCGACGGGGCGATTCGCCCGACTGGGCGGCAATGGCACGGATCTCCTCGTCGTAGTCGGCTGCGGTGTCGGCGATCGACTGGTCCTCGGCGATGCGTTCGAGGATGAAGTGTTCCTTGAGGGCGGCGGCGGTGCTGCCCATCACCGTCTGCCGAAGCTCGTTCACGTGACGTCGAATGGAGTCGTCGTCGAAGCCGCTCCGCCGCAGTTCGAGGATCGCCCGTTCCAGTTCCCGCAGGCTCTGCCGTCGGAGCAGATCCGGTGGCAGGTCCCAGCTGGCCGACGCGGTGAGCGCGTTCGACACCTGCTGCCGCACCTGCCGTCGGCGATGCCACTCCAGCTGATTCTCAAGCTGCTTCCGCACCGCCGTCCGCAGGTCGTCGGCCGACTGGAACGACCCCAGCTCGTCGAGCAGGTCGGAGGAGAGTTCCGGCAGTTCGAGCTGCTTGACGTCGATGACGGTCAGTTCGACCGTCACGTCCTTGCCCCGGAGCGACTCCACCGCGGCCTCGTCCGACACGGTGAGCGTGGCGGTGACCGGAGTGCCGGTGCGGGCCTTCGCCACGAGGGTGTCGAATCCCTTGAGCTCGGCGTCGGCGAAGGAGAGCCGGGGGCGAACGACGAGTTCCAGGTCGGTGGCCTCCGACAACACGTTGTCGCCGTCGAGGAACCGGAGGTTGGCGACGATCAGGTCGCCCGGCTTGGCCGGCCCCTGATGGGGAACGAACCGGGCCCGCTCGCGGAGGAGATTGGTGAGCGACTCCTCCACGTCGTCATCGGAGATCGTGCGGGAGGGCCGCCTGATAGACAGTCCCTTCCACTCCGGCAGGTCGAACTCGGGCCGGACCTCGATCTTGAACTCAAACGTCATCGGCCCGTCGGCGGGCACGATGACCGCATTCACGTCGAGATCCGGCTCACTGATGGGAGACAGCTTCTCCTGGTTGGACACCTGCGTCATGGCGTCGGCCAGCAGCTTGCTGCGGATCTGGTCGGACAGCTCCGACTTGAAACGGCTGCTCACGAGCCGCCGCGGAGCACGGCCCGGTCGGAAGCCGGGCAGCAAGGCGGCGGGCATCATCTCGCCGATCGCGTCGTCGCGATAGCGGTCGATGTCTTCCCGCGGGATCGACACCCGTACCCGCCGCTCGCAGGCCGAGAGCTTGTCGATGGCGACGTCGATCTTGAGCGTCTGGGGGGCCGCGTCATCTCCCGCAGTGGGGGAGGCCAGGGCCGTTGCGGACTGATCTGAAGCAGAGGACATGACGGTTTCCGACGGGGCGGGGAGGCTGCAACACAATGACGGGAAGAACAACGACGGGAAGATGCCGCTGGCAGAGGGTTCGAGAGGCTCGCAACTCAAACCCGATCGACGGCATGGCCGCCGCGGGCCGCGGCACCGATCCCTGCGAGCCACTCCGAGCGGAGCGTGACTGCAAGGATCGCCACCGGCCGCCCGGCCGAAAACGAAAGAATCAGGAAGCGGGTGATGGGATTCGAACCCACGACAACCACGTTGGCAACGTGGTGCTCTACCAACTGAGCTACACCCGCAGGACAGTTCCTTGGCAGCCGTTCCCGCCCGGAAACCGGGAGCGAACCATCTGCCCAGGAACGCCGGATTATAAGGGCGGCAGGGGTGGCCGCAAGGTCAGCCCCTGGGGAAAAGGGGTTTTCTGGGAGGGCTGGGGGGACAGGTTTGGAAACCACCGCCGCCCGATTAGGATGAGCAGTCCTCTCCCCAGACGGATTCCCGCGTTTCGCGGAGTCGATGGGGCCTGCCGCCAACGCACCGCGTGTCCGACCGCCTCCGCTGCCATGGTCGTTCGCTTCCATGTCGTGTCCCCAGCCGCGAAGCAGCGGACGTTCACCGTGCGACTGCCCATTCTGCTGGGCCGCGGCGAGGAGGCGAAGTTTCGCATCCAGCACGATCTGGTCAGCCGCAAGCACTGCGAGTTTTTCGAACGCCATGGGCAGGTGTACGTGCGCGATCTCGGATCGACCAACGGCACGTTCTTGAACGACGAACAGGTGCCCGTGAGCACCAAGACCGCCGTGCCGCCGGGAGCGGTCGTGCGGGTGGGCGGGCTGTCGTTCAAGGTGGAATACGAAACGCCGTCGGGCGGTGATTCGACAGCCACCGTGGAAACGCAGGAACAGTCGGACTCGTCCACGGTCGGTGAGAGTCGAGTGCAGACGAGCGACATCTCCCTGAGCGCCTTGAAAGAGTCTGCCGACTTCCAGATCGATCATTCCCAACAGCTCGACGAGGCTCCCGTGGCTGCCGGGTTCGCGTCGGATGCCGCGAAGCCGCTCGACGCAGCGGCATCGGTGCAGGCGGCTGACGAGGCCGCCGGCCTGCCACCGGCGGCCGAGCCCGCGGAGGAAGCATCGCCGGCGGAAATATTCCCGGAACTCCCCGGAGAAGAGTCGCCGGCCGCGCAGCCCGACGAACCGGGAGCGTTTGCTTTTCTCACGGGTGACGAGCAGGCCGGTCCGCCCGCGACAACGGCCGACTGGCCATCTCCCGACACTGCCGCCGCGGCAGACGATGCCCCTGACGACGATCAGCTCAATGCCTTTTTCAAGGGAATGAAGTGAACGGTCGCGGGGATCCCGCCGCGCCGTGACCCCTGAGCCGCTCATGCCCGACTCCTCCCGCCGTGTGACCGTTCTCGATCTTGCCGCCGCGAAACGCGATCGCCGGCCCTTGACGATGGTCACCGCCTATGACTGGCCGACCGCTCAGCTGGCCGATGCCGCGGGCGTCGACTGCGTGCTCGTGGGGGACAGCGTCGCGATGGTCGTGGCGGGGCGCTCGTCCACGATTCCGGCCACGCTCGATCAGATGATCTACCACGGCGAGATCGTCTCCCGGGCCGTGACGCGGGCGCTGGTCGTCGTCGATCTGCCGTTCCCCCTGCAGCATCTGGGCGTCCGCACCGCGGTCGAGTCGTGCGCCCGAATTCTGCAGCAGACCGGTTGCCAGGCGGTGAAGCTCGAGGGCACCGCGGGGCAGGCTGACGTGATCGCCGGGATCGCCGGCGCGGGCATTCCCGTGATGGGGCACGTGGGCCTGCGACCACAGGCCGTGCACCAGCTGGGCGGCTACCGCATGCAGCGCGATATCGACCGGCTCAGGGCCGACGCCGAGGCTGCGGCGGCTGCCGGGGCCTGTGCCGTGATTTTGGAATGCGTTCCCCAGGAGGCGGCAGCGACGATCACGCAAACGCTTGCCGTGCCCACCATCGGCATCGGCGCGGGGCCGCACTGCGATGGCCAGGTACTGGTGATGCATGATCTCATCGGCCTCTCGACCGGCCGGGTGCCCCGGTTTGTGCGCGCCTATGCGGACGTGAAGGCATCCATCGGTGACGCGGTGCGGCGGTGGCGGCACGATGTCGAGAGTCGCAGCTTTCCGGGGCCGCACGAGACGCTCGGCTGATGCGGGCCGCGGGCGTCGCGGCTTACGGCAGGACGACCTCGTCGGAGATGACGACCGGCCGGCTGCTCGACACGGCCGCGGGCGTGGGCAGGCCGGCACTCGGGCCCGGCGAGCCACCCGGGCCGGCTGGCAGCGCCCCTGCTCCGGAGGGCATGCCCGGCGACACGACCGCGCCGGGCGGCAGGCCGCCTTCTACGACACCCCCTTGGCATTGATCGCAATTGCCGCCGGCCATCTGTGAACCGACCACATGCTCACCGCCGCCGCAGGGAGCCGGCGGACATGCTGCACCCTGGCCGCAGGGCCG
>JBILWX010000179.1:0-5741 GCA_044369655.1 Pirellulales bacterium | reverse complement strand
ATGCCGCCCGTTTGCTCAACCGCCTGTACCGCGACTGCCGAAAAGTCTGACTTTTACACAGGAGAACGACAACGCCGATGAAAATCACCGACATCGAACTGATTCCGCTTTCCGTCAAGCAGCTCAACCCCGACGACTGCGACGGGCAATACAACGACTTCGTCGTGCCGCACGGCTGGAAGACGGCGATCGCCGTGGCCGGGCCGGAGCCCGAGTTGAAGAACGGCCGCTTCGCGCTGCCCACCGTGCCGGGCATCGGCGTGGAACTCAACGAGGCGACCGTCGAGAAATACCGGCTGCGTCAATAAACGGCACCCTTTTCCATTTTTCCGAAGGACACACTCCATGAGACATGTCGTGTGCTTCATCCTTGTCGCGCAGGCCTTCCATGCCACGGGCGTTTGCGCAGCCGACGCTCCTTCGTTCACCCGTGACATCAAGGGGATCCTCTCCAACCGCTGCGTGCGGTGTCATGGGCCCGATCCGGAGGGGCGGTCTGGGGGCGGCGACGACGGCCTGCGGCTCGATACGTTCGCCGGCGCAGCGGCCGATCTCGGCGGCCACGCCGCGATCGTTCCGGGGAAGCCAGACGAGAGCGAACTCATCGCCCGGATCACATCGACCGATCCCAACATCGTCATGCCTCCCCCGGAAGCAGGCGATCGGCTTCCGGAAAAGCAGGTCGAACTCCTGAAGCGGTGGATCGCGGCGGGCGCGACCTACGAGCCGCACTGGGCTTACGTGCCGCCAAAGCGGCCGCCGGTGCCTGCGGTGAAGCAGGCAGACTGGCCGAGGAACGACATCGACCGTTTCATCCTCGCGCGGCTGGAAGCCGAGGGGCTCGCGCCGCAGCCCGAGGCCGACCGGGCCACGCTCGCCCGCCGGCTCGCCCTCGATCTCACCGGCCTGCCGCCAAGTCCCGCCGAGGTCGATGCGTTCATGGCCGACGCTTCAACCGACGCGGTCGAACAACTCGTCGATCGGCTCCTCGCCCACGACGGCTACGGCGAGCACATGGCGCGGCAGTGGCTCGATCTCGCCCGCTATGCCGACAGCGCCGGCTACGTCGACGACCCGCCACGCACGATCTGGAGCTGGCGCGACTGGGTGGTCCGCGCCTTCGATGCCAACATGCCATTCGACGAGTTCACGATCCGGCAACTGGCCGGCGACCTGCTGCCGGATGCCACGCTCGACGACAAGGTGGCCACCGCCTTCCATCGCAATACGCTCACGAACAACGAAGGGGGCACGATCGACGAGGAGTTTCGTACCGTCGCCGTCATCGACCGCGTGAACACGACGATGAGCACCTGGATGGGTACGACCATGGCCTGCGCCCAGTGCCACGACCACAAATACGACCCGCTCTCGCAGAAGGAATATTTCCAGCTCTACGCGGTCTTGAACAACACGGCCGACGCCGACCGCAAGGATGAATCGCCCGTGGTGCAGCTGCCCTGGAAGGAGGTCGATGACAAGCGGGCTCCGATTGAAAAAGAGATCGCGGAGATCGAGGCGGGGATCCCCGAATTGAAGAAGCCGGTCCCGAAGGACCGGCCCGAGCCGCCCGAGTTTCAGCCGGCGCGGAAGATCGTAGCCGACCTGCGGAAGCAGCTCGACGAAAATCCAGCGGTGACGGTGCCGGTGCTCGAGGAACTCGCCGGCGAAAAGCGGCGGGTCACGAAGATCCAGCTCCGCGGAAACTGGCAGAACCTTGGCGACGAGGTTCGCGAAGGCGTGCCGGACGTGTTCAACGACGCCACCGTGGCCAACGGTGGCCGCGTCGATCGGCTCGCGCTCGCGAAGTGGCTCGTCGATCCCGCCAATCCGCTTACGGCCCGCGTCATCGTCAACCGTCTCTGGGAGAGGCTCTTCGGGATCGGCATCGTGTCGACGAGTGAGGAGTTCGGCAGCCAAGGAGACCTGCCGAGCCATCCCGAGCTGCTCGACTGGCTGGCCTGCGAACTGGTGGAGAGCGGCTGGAACCTGAAGGCGATGCAAAGGCTGATCGTGACGAGCGCCGCCTATCGGCAGACGTCGAAGTGCCCGCCTGCCGTCGTGGCCCGCGATCCGGAAAACCGGCTCGTCGCCTGCGGGCCCCGGGTGCGGCTCTCGGCGGAGGTGATCCGCGATCAGGCCTTGGCCGCCGTGGGCCTGCTCTCACGCAAGAAGGGGGGCCCGAGCGTGAAGCCGCCGCAGCCGAGCCTTGGGCTCACCGCAGCCTTTGGCAGCAGCACCGACTGGGAGACGAGCCAGGGCGAGGATCGCTACCGCCGCGCGCTCTACACCACCTGGCGGCGAAGCAGCCCCTACCCGGCGATGGCGACGTTCGACGCCCCCTCGCGAGAAGTCTGCACGATCCGCCGGCCACGAACCAACACGCCCCTGCAGGCGCTCGTGACATTGAACGACCCGGCGTATGTCGAGGCGGCGCAGGCGCTCGCCCGGCGGATGGTGCGTGAGGGAGGCTCCACCGACGCCGACCGGGCCACGCATGGCTTCCGGCTCGTGCTCGCGCGGCGGCCCACGCCTGCGGAGACCGACAGGCTCATCGGCCTGCATCACGACGTGCGAGAAGACTTTCTGAAAACGCCCGACGACGCAGAGAAGATGGCCACCGACCCGCTCGGCCCCGTGCCCGGTGATTTCCCTGCCGACACGGCCGAACTCGCCGCCTGGACGGCTGTGGCCAATGTGATCCTGAATCTCGACGAAACCTTCATGTGCCCGTGAGGAAGCCGCTTTTCGGAGAAGACATCATGGACCCGATCCTCGAACACAAACTGCTCGCCACGCGTCGGCACCTCCTCGGCGGCATGGCCGGCGGCATTGGCCTGATCGCGCTGCACGAGCTGTTCGCGGCCACGGGCGCCGAACCAATTCCGGCGCCCGCGGCTGATCCGATGGCGGCAAAACGGCCACCGCTGCCGGCCAAGGCGAAGCGGATGATCGTGATCCATCTCACAGGGTCCCCCCCGCATCTCGACCTCTACGACAACAAACCGGAGCTCACGAAGCGAGACGGCCAGGATTGCCCTGCCGAGGCGATCGCCGGGAAGACATTTGCCTTCACAACCGGCACGCCAAAACTCCTGGGTACGCGGCGGCAATGGGTGCGTTGCGGCAAGAGCGGCATGGAGCTCTCCGACGCGATCCCGCATCTGCATCGGGTGGCCGACAAGATCTGCCTCGTGCGGAGCATGTTCACCGATCAGTTCAACCACGCCCCAGCCGAGCTGATGGTCTACACCGGCTCGCCCCGGGCAGGCCGGCCGAGCCTCGGCAGCTGGGCCACGTATGGTCTTGGCACCGAAAACGCGAACCTGCCCGGGTTCGTGGTGCTCATCTCATCGGGCTCGCAGCCCAATGGCGGTACGAGCAGCTTCGGCTCGGGCTTCCTGCCGAGCGTCTACCAAGGCGTGCAGTGCCGCTCGAAGGGGGACCCGGTCCTTTTCGTCTCGGACCCTGCGGGGATGAGCCGGGGCGTGCGTCGCAAGACACTCGACGCCCTCAAGGACCTGAACGAGTTACAGGCACGGGAGCTCGGCAATGCGGAAACGGTCACGCGGATCGCCCAGTACGAGCTTGCCTATCGGATGCAGACGAGCGTGCCCGACGTGATGGACATCTCGAAGGAGCCGAAACAGGTCCTGGAGGCCTACGGCGCGAAGCCTGGCGAATCGAGCCTCGCCAACAACTGCCTGCTCGCCCGGCGGCTCGTGGAGCAGGGAGTGCGGTTCGTGCAGCTCTTCGATTGGGGCTGGGATTTCCATGGCCTCGGGCCGAACGAGGACATCCGCGACGGTCTCACGACGAAGGCGGCCACGTTCGACAGGCCGGTGGCGGCGATGATCGAGGACCTTGAAGCCCGTGGGCTCCTCGACGACACGCTCGTGCTCTGCACGGGCGAGTTCGGCCGCACTCCCTTCCGGGAGGGCCGCACGGCGGCCAAAACCATCCTCGGCCGCGACCATTATCCCGACTGCTACTCGATCTGGATGGCCGGCGGTGGCGTGAAAGCCGGATACGTGCACGGGGCCAGCGACGATCTCGGCTTCAAAGTGGCCAGCGACATGGTGCACATCCACGACCTGCAGGCCACGATCCTCCATCTCCTGGGCTTCGACCACACGAAGCTCACCTACCGCTTCCAGGGCCGCGACTTCCGGCTCACCGACGTGCACGGCCACGTCGTCAAGGCACTGCTTTCCTGACGCATGCGGCTCTGTCGCGCGTCCCGACCAGAGCCCACCCCGACGGCAACGTGGCAGACGCGCCACGCACGAACGGAGCGGCTACCGCTGCCGATCGAAGAACCGCAGGTAGTATTCCCAGTCGTCCGCCGACATCTCGTGCCCGCCCGGGCGAAGGCGGTAGCCGACACGATCGCCGACCGGGTGGTCCGGCGGGGGCCAATCGTCCACGCCGACGCCCACGACGCCAAACAGGCCATAGGCGGGATCGGCGGCCCGGGCCGCGAGAAACTCGCCACGGGGGTCAGCCCAGCGGTCCTCGACGGCACTGCCGATGGCCACCGGCCGCGGCGCGATGGCTGCTATGAGCAGATGGGCATCGACCGGCAGGGCCGACTCATTTCCGCCGTAGTGCTTGTAGTTGCGGCAATACCACGATCCAGAAATGTCGTAGGAGGCTTTGACGGTCTCGCCGTATCGGCGCCGCGCGATCGCGGCGCCGCCCCGGCCCGACTGGTTGGCCGCCGCCATTGCGAAGCGTTCGTCCTGCGCCGCCGCCCACAGGGCGGCCTTGCCCGTGCGCGAGTGTCCGATCACGGCAACCCTCCTCGCGTCGATCGCGTCGTCGGTCTCCAGGCAATCGAGCGATCGGCTCAGAGCCCATGCCCAGGCGGCGATGGAGCCCCATTCGTCGGGGGCGAGCTCGGCCCGGCCCAAACCCCGCATCACGAAGTAGCGAACGCCACGCTCCCATCCTTCGGGGGTGAACCTGCATCCGGAACCGTGACGATCGAGTTCCACGTCGCCGCCATGAAAGGTGGCGACCGCATAGCCGCTGGAGAGAATGTGCGCGAGCGGCCAACGGTGAGCATGCTCGCCGCGTTTGCTGATGGCGTTGCGGGAGGGTGTGATCGCCGGATCGTCGGCGACGCCCTGGTTGCCGTAGTTGAGGCCGAGAAACGTCGGGAACGGGCCGGTGCCCTTGGCTGGGATATACAGCAGCAGGTCGATGTGGGGCGCGTCCACGGCCTCGAAAAGATCGATCCTGATTTCCTTGCGGATTGCGAGCCCTCCCAACGCCACCGGATCGACCTTGGTCACGACGCACCGAAGCGCCGTGGCGAATTCGGGCACACGGCCATACACCTCACGGCGAAAGGCCTCGAGGATCTCGGGTCGGCGCACGTCGCACCACAGGCGAGCGTTCTCGATCCTCCGGCCATCAAGGCTCGTGAGCGGGTCGGGCAGTTCATAGGATCTGACCGCGGCCTCGTCGTAGTTCGTGTCGGGCGGTTCCTGGGCTCCGAGATTTCCCGTGGCAATGGAGATCAGGAGCCATGCCGACAGCCCGAGGGCTCCGAACCGACCAGTTGGCCGCGGGGAGAGGTGGAGGTGCGAGGGCATGGCGGTGGATTGAGCTTCCTGGGGTAGTTCGCCCTTACGGCAACCCGGCCGACTCGCCCGGCCTGAGGAAAACGATCTCCTCGTTCGATCGGCCGTGGACGAAGAGCCTGGCGACGCGGCCGGCGAGCTTGTCGGTCTCGC
>JBILWX010000178.1:0-5976 GCA_044369655.1 Pirellulales bacterium | reverse complement strand
CGGATAGCACCAGGACAAAGCCCCCCGCGACACACAACCAGCCGACACAAGAGGCGACACACGCCCGGAGCCCACCCCGGCAAGGAAGAGCCGTGTGGGGCGTTGACAACGACCGTGTGCCCTGCAGAAACCGCGTGGAATTGGCTGCGACCGACACCATGACCAACACCTCTGCGGGGAGCTGCGGGAACGGCGGAAGCGACGCGGGCCAACCACGCCGGGCCGAACGCGACAGGCCGTTTCCGCGTCCCTCGATCCGCGTCCCTGATCCGCCTCTCTGCCGACAGTCTATTCGCAGACCGGCCGGCGGCCTATTCCCAGGCTTCGGTTTTGGCGGTACACCCGCAAAAAAGCCATCCCGGGCGAGCGGCAACGGAGCCTCCAGACCGGTCCTGCTGATCAGGTGCGGGCGGGCCGGGCGGCCTCCACCTTGGGAGCCTTGGCACGGCCGGCCGACACCTCGGCACCCACGAATTCGAGGACGGCACGGGGCCCTGCGTCGCCGAGGCGGGGCGTCGCCAGCTTCAGAATCCTGGTGTAGCCACCCGGACGGTCGACGTACCGCGGGGCGATCTTCTCGAAGACGATGCGGGCCGCCTTCTTGTCGCCCAGCAACTGCACCACTCGCCGACGGGCGGCGACGGCAGGCGACACGGCCTGAGCCCACTGCGACCAACGGCTGCTCGTCCGCCACTGCTTCCACTCTGCGGAATCACGCGCCGCGGTCGTGCCGAACTCTCTCGCCTTGTCCAGCGACACAAGCCCCCGCTTGGCGATCGTGATGCACCGTTCGACGACGGGCCGCACTTCCTTGGCCTTGGCCAGGGTGGTGACGATCCGGCCGGCCACCTTCGGCGCACCCACCTCGCCGGCCTCTGCTTCACGTTCGGTCAGCATCAGAGCCGACGCGAGATTCCTCAACAACGCCCGCTGGTGGGAAGGGCTACGGCCAAGCACGCGGCCTTTGCGACGGTGACGCATGGGGTGATCCTCGACGTTCTCGGGTGGGTTCAGAAGCAGGTGGTAAGGAATGGCACGGAAGCGAGGCCACGGTCGGTGGCCACGCACGAACGGTCACGCATCAGGCATCGGTTCCGGCCGGAAGCGGCATACCGACATGAAGACCATGCTCGCGGAGCTTGCCCTCGATCTCCTCGAGCGTGGTCTCGCCAAAGTTCCGCAACTCCATCAGATCTTCGCGGCTGCGGGACACCAGTTCTCGAAGCGTGGCGATCCCCGCCTCCTCGAGGCAGTTGTTGGCCCGCAGCGACAGCCGCAGGTCGGAAACGAGCATGCCGAGGCGGCTCTCCAGCGGAGCCTCGATCGACAACACGCCGCCAGGCGCCGCCAGACTGACGGCGGGACCGGGCTTCGTGTACCCGACGAACGGGTTGAGGTGCTTCCGCAAAATCTTCGCAGCCTCGACCAGCGCCATCTCCGGCGTCACGGTGCCGTTGGTCCAGATCTCCATGGTCAGCCGGTCGTAGTTGGTCTTCTGGCCGACGCGCGTCTCCTCGACCTCGTACTTCACCCGCGTGACCGGGCTGAACACGGCGTCGACCGGGATGATTCCAATCTCCTGCGAGACCTGGGTGTGCTCGCTCGACGGCACGTAACCACGGCCGTTCTCGACGACCATCTCCAACTCGAAGGGCACGTCGTCGGTGAGCGTGCAGAGCACGAGGTCCTTGTTGACCACTTCGACGGCGTCGTCGGTGATGACGTCGGCGCCGGTGATCGGCCCCTTCGTGCTGCGCTCCACCCGAATCACCCTGGTGGAATTGCTGTGATTCTTCACCACGAGGCTCTTCACCGCGAGGACGATGTCGGTGACATCCTCCAGCACGCCCTTGATGGTCGTAAACTCGTGGAGAGCGCCAGCCAGCTTGATCTGGGTGACCGCACTCCCCTCGAGACTCGACAGCAACACCCGCCGCAGGCTGTTGCCGACGGTGGTGCCGAAACCGCGTTCGAAAGGCTCGGCAACGAACTTGCCGTAGGTTCCCGTAAGCGTTTTTTGATCGGGCACAACCGAGCCGGGGAGCTCGAGGCCTCGCCAACGAATATGCATGCGGAACTCCTTCTTGCCACTACAGAAGACGGACGGTCAGAAAACGGTATTTGAAAAACCTCGCGAAGGAGCCGTCCCCGCGAGGAGCACGACTCCAGAGACGACGACCACGACGACGACTACTTGGAGCACAACTCGATGATCAGGTTCGCCTGGACAGGTATCGAAACGTCATCAGAAACAGGCAGCCGATCGACACGGCCCTCCGGCACCCCACCCTCGCTCCGCGAAAGAAAATCGGGCACGTCCCGGCGAAATTCCGCCAGGGCCGCATGCACGAGTTGCAGGCTCGCCTTGCGATTCTTCACCCGGATGACATCGCCCGCCTTGACGAGGTAGCTGGGCACGTCGACCCGGCGGCCGTTGATCGTGATGTGGCCGTGCAGCACCAACTGCCGGGCCCCGGACCGCGACGGCGCGAACCCGAGCCGATGCACGACATTGTCGAGGCGTCGTTCCAACAGCGACATGAGCGACTCCCCGGTATTGCCCTTGCCCCGTTCGGCACGGGCGAAATAGGTGCGGAACTGCCGCTCGAGCACACCGTAGTAGTGCTTGACCTTCTGCTTCTCCCGCAGATGGACGCCGTATTCGGTCGGCTTCGAACGACGCTTCTGCACCATTCCAGGAGGCGTGGCGCGGCGTTCAAACGCACACTTCGGAGTATCGCAACGGCTGCCCTTCAGGAAGAGCTTGAGGCCGTCGCGGCGGCAGAGTCGGCAAACTGGACCGGTGATGCGTCCCATGAATCACTTCGCTCGTGTGTGTGTTTGCCCCGGAAACCCGGGAGCATGATGAGGATCGAGGTTGTTCGAGTGCGTTGAAAAATCGACCTGAAAAATCAACCTTGGAGAATGTACCTGCGAAAAATCAGCCTGCCACCGAACCGCCGCAGTTCCAGCTGCCCGGAACGACGAGGGCCAGCGATCAGACCCGCCGCTTCTTCGGCGGACGGCAGCCGTTGTGAGGCAGCGGAGTGATGTCTTCGATGCTTTTCACGTTCATGCCGGCCGCCGTCAACGCGGTGATGGCGCTTTCGCGACCGCTGCCCGGCCCGCAGACCCGCACTTCCAGATCCTTGACGCCGAACTTCGCGGCCTTTTCAGCCGCCTGCTGGGCGGCGCACTGGCCCGCGAAGGGAGTTCCCTTGCGACTCCCCTTGAAGCCACAGGTGCCACCACTGGCCCAGCAGAGCGTGTCGCCGCGCGGATCGGTGATCGTGACCGTCGTATTGTTGAAACTGGCGTTGATGTAGGCGATTCCGGCCGAAACGCTCTTCTTTTTGGCTTTGGCAACCTTGGACATAAGTGATGCTGAATCTCGGGGAAAGATGCTGAAAATGAAATGGAACGAAGGGTCAGGCGGCGGACAGTACTACTTGAGGTCTTTCACGCCCTTCTTGCCAGCGACCGTCTTCTTCGGCCCCTTGCGGGTTCTGGCATTCGTGCGGGTCCGCTGACCACGGACCGGCAGGCCGCGGCGATGCCGCAGACCACGGTAGCTGGCGATGTCCTTGAGCCGGGAGATGTTTTGGGCGACCTGGCGACGCAACTGCCCCTCGACGACGTAATCCTTGTCGAGCAGCGACGCCATGCGGGCCAGTTCGTCCTCGTGGAGATCGCGGGCCACGCCCAGCGGGTTCACGCCGGCCTTATGGCACAACTCGCGGGCAACCCGCGGGCCGACGCCGTAGAGGTACTGCAGCGAGTAGATGGTCTTCTTTTCCGAAGGAATATCGACGCCAAGCAGACGAGGCATGTCAGAAATCCAGGGCCGTGAATCGGGTGAAAAACAAAAAACGGGAACAACGAACCATCGAACCTTCGCCGGCACACAGCCAGAGGCTGGTGGCCCGGTTGGCCGACGCATCAGGCTGGCAGGACGACCCGCACCAGCCGACACGGCACCGGCCTCCAATCATCTTCAGCCCTGCCGCCATCTTCAGCCCTGCCGCTGCTTGTGGCGGGGATCTTCGCAGACGACGACCACGACGCCACGGCGACGGACAATCTTGCACTTATCACACATGCGGCGAACGCTGGCGCGAACCTTCATGGACTAGTCCGTGGCGACGGCCGACCACGCCTTCGACAGAAATGGGATGTTGGGGGAGCCTTAGACTATAGAATCGGTCGCCCTGCGTTCACAAGGGGGGCGAGTAACGCGGCCAAAAAACGGCCGCCGCGGGGCATTTTCCGTCCCTTTCCCCGCTGGTCAGGCCGCCGAACCGACCGTTTCACCGGCAGCAGGCGGGGCGGTGAGCACCAAGGGCCCGTTCTCGGTGATCGCGACCGTGTGTTCGAAATGGGCGCTGGCGAGACCGTCAACCGTGGATTGGGTCCAATGGTCCGCCAATACCCGCACTTTCTTGGTGCCCATGTTGACCATCGGTTCGACGGCGATCACGAGCCCCGGTTCCAGTTCGAAATCGTGATTCTTCCGAAACGCAGGGGTGCAGAAATTCGGAACCTGGGGATCCTCGTGCATCTTTCGACCGATCCCGTGACCGACGAAGTTCTCGACCACGGAAAAACCGCTGTCACGGACGAACGTGGCCATCTCCTGGGCGACGTCGCTCCAGCGGTTGCGGGTCGCCATCAGCCGGATCGCAAGGTCGAGCACACCCGACGTGCAATCGAGCAACCGCTGTACCTCAGGGGATACCGTGCCGACTGGGTGGGTGACGGCGGAATCACCGCACCAGCCCCCCACGCTGCATCCCGTATCGATGCTGATGACGTCCCCCGACCGCAGCACGCGCGGCCCCGGTATGCCGTGCACCACCTCGTCGTTCACCGAGATGCAGCAGGCCGCCGGAAACGGCACCTTTCCCGGCACCCCCTTGAACAGGGCAATCGCCTTGTGCTCGGCGAAAAAATCGTCGACGGCCTGGTCGATCTCTCCCGTCGTCACCCCCGGCCTGACCATCGCTGCCGCCACTTGATGCGCCCCCCAGACCACGAGACCAGCCCGACGCATGAGGGCAATTTCACGAGCGGAACGAAGATTCACCACGGTTGAAGCACCCAAAAATCAGGAGACAGAATCAGGAGACAGGACACGAAGCCGTTCCGAAGTATACCGACCAGATGCCGCACCGCAGCCACGCACCGCACCGCGGCCGTGCATGCGCCGTCGACCGTTCAACGGCCCTTGCCGGCCCTTTCGAACCGCTTCACGGCAGCTTTCACCCGCTCGAAAATCTCTTCGGCCGTGCCCAGCCCGTCGATGCTCGCGAGTTTGCCCTGCCTGCCGTAGTAGTCGAGCAGCGGGGCCGTCTGTTGCTCGAAACTGGTGATCCGCCGGGCGAAAATCGCCGGATCATCATCGGCCCGTTTCCTCGCCAGCATCCGTCGGATCAGTTCGTCTCTGGGTACGGCCAGTTCGATGACGCCGTCGACACTCATCGCGCGGCGTTCAAGCAGGTCATCCAGTGTTTCCGCCTGCGGGAGCGTGCGCGGAAAACCGTCGAGCAGGCAGCCGTTCCGGCAATCCCGCGCCTCGAGCCGCCGAGTCACCATCCCAACGATCAGCGGATCGGGCACCAGCTGCCCCTGCTCCATCGCACGGGAAGCCTGCACCCCCTCGGGAGTGCCTGCCCGAACCGCCGCCCGCAGCATCTCGCCGGTGGAGAGGTGTGGAACCTTGAGCAATTCCACCAGCCTCTGGCACTGCGTACCCTTGCCCGCTCCAGGGGGTCCGATGAGGATGATCCGCATGGCGTACCCTCACGATCGACAGGGGAGGCAGGCCGCTCCAACCCCGACTGCCGCTGCGCGAGGTCAGGATTTTTCCAGGAGACCCGTGTAGTTCCGCATCACGAGATGACTGTCGATCTTCTGCACGAGATCGAAGGCCACGCTGACGGCGATCAGCAATCCGGTACCGCCGTAGAAGCTCGCGAT
>JBILWX010000067.1:0-19379 GCA_044369655.1 Pirellulales bacterium | reverse complement strand
AAAGGCCGCCACGGGCGGCAGCCTGCCGGAGAGCGCCAGCGTGGTCCGCGGGCAGACCGCCACGCAGAGCCGGTCGCGATGCCGGGCCAGCCGCGAGAGCGCCGTCTGGTCCTCCGGCAGAAACGTGCCGTGCACTACGACGCCCCGCGGTGCTTTTGCCAAGAGCGTGATCCAGTCGGCAACCGGCACGAGCCGCGGCAGCGAGTCGGGCTGCCAGGCGCCCAAGTGTTCGAGCAGGCTGCGGAAGGCGCCGCCGCCCGTCGCGAGCAGTTCCGCCTCCTCTCGGCTCTCGGCCACGTGCATCATCACGGGCAGCCGTCGACGCACCGCCTCGCCGACCACCTGACGGCCGAGCGATTCCGCCACGGAATAGGGGGCATGCGGCGAGATGCCGGTGTGAGCTCCCTCCGCGGTCATCCGATCCAGATCGCGACGCAGCGCCGATCGGGCCGCGGCGATCGCGGTAGGCGACAGCCCCAGCGTCTCGCGAAACACCCGCACCAGCGGCCCGGCTTGGCTGGCGATCGGATGAACTGCCGTCGCGATCTCACCGATCGCAGTCACCCCGGCCGCGGCTGACTGCTCGAGCCCACTGGCGACCGCGGCCGTCAGCCGCGTGGCTTCATCGGTGCCTGAATCAGCCCGCGACCTACGCATCGCCACCACGCGTTCGATCCACGCAGGCAGACCACCGTCTGCCGGCAGTGGACGGTCGAGATCGGAAAACTCGAGATGCGTATGCGCGTTGACGAGGCCCGGCAGGATGATCGCATCGCCGAGGTCATGCACCGGCCCGGAGGGCTGACCACGGCCTACGCCCGAGATTCTGCCCCGCTCGATCCGCACCCAACCACCATCGATCGGCTCCGCAGCGATCGGCAGCACATGCCGGGCCCGCAGCGTGATCGGTGACGAGCGGGAGCGGATCTCGGTCACGAGGATTGTCTTTCCTGAACGGATGAGAAGCCGCGTGTCCGGCTACCCTGAGAAGCACGAAACGCACCCGATGCTGAGGAGCCGGTCGGAGGCACGCGCAGGAGCCGGTGAACTTTGCGACTCACGAGCGATTCACCATCGTCCACGAGCCTCCTGTAGCAAAGTCCGCCGGCGACGAGCATGCCGCAGCCGGCGAACCAATCCGCGTGACTCAGGCCCCTTCCTCACGGCGTCGTCGACGCGACCGGCAGGTGAACGGCCCGGGCTTTTTCACGCGAGGAATCGAGGGGCGTGACGGCCTCGTCGTCTTCGAACAATTCGTAAAAGACGTTGCGCCGCCGCGGAATCCAGCCCAGCTCGGAGATCGCCGACCGCATCTGCTCGAGGGTGAGATGATGCACGGTGCCTGCCGCACTGACGACGTTTTCCTCGATCATCAGGCTACCCATGTCGTTGGCGCCGAACAGCAGCGCGAGTTGCCCGATCTCCCGTCCTTGCGTCACCCAGCTCGACTGGATGTTCGGCACGTTGTCGAGATAGAGCCGGGCCACGGCCTGCGTCTTCAGGTATTCAAACGGCCCAGACGGCGGGATGTCGGCCATCTCCGTGTTGTCGGGCTGGAACGACCAGCAGATGAAGGCGGTGAGGCCGCCCGTCTCGTCCTGCAGCTGCCGTAGCCGCTCGAGATGTTCGATCCGTTCGGGCAGCGTCTCGATGTGGCCGAACATCATCGTGGCGGTGCTGCGGCCCCCGAGTTCGTGCCACTGGCGATGCACCTCCAGCCAGTCGTCGGTCATCACCTTCCCACGGGTCATTGCTGCCCGCACCCGATCGACGAGGATCTCGCCACCGCCCCCAGGCAGCGACCCCAAGCCGGCACGGGCCAGCCGCTCGAGCACCTCCCGCAGCGGCCGCTTCGAAACCTTCGTGAAGTGGTAGATCTCGGGCGGCGAGAAACCGTGCACGTTCACCTGCGGAAAACGATTCTTGATGTCGTGGAGCAGGTCTTCATACCACTCGAGCGTGAGCGTGGGATGCAGCCCGCCCTGCATCAGGATCTGGTCGCCGCCGAGCGCGACGGTCTCTTCGATCTTCGTGAGCAGGGTTTCCCGATCGAGCACGTAGCCTTCGGGATGCTTCGGACCGCGGTAGAAGGCGCAGAAATCACAGACGGCCGTGCAGACGTTCGTGTAGTTGATGTTGCGGTCGATGTTGTACGTGCGAAACGGCTCGGGATGGAGCCGCCGTGTCATGGCGTTGGCGGCCCGACCAATCGCCGCGAGTTCGCGCGACTGGAGCAGCAGCAGGGCGTCTTCAGCCTCCAGCCTGCGGCCGGCCACGGTGTCGTCGAGAATGCGTTGGATCGTTGCTGCCATGGATGGTTTGCGGCTCCTGGTGCCCGGCATCATACCGGGGAAGCGAGCGACACCGCGACGTCGACCCCCGCCGGCGCCAACGAAAGGGCCTCGGCGTGTCGATAGAACCGCACGAGCGCCGCCCGCTCCCGGGGGCCGAGTTCGTAGTGCAGGTTGTCGCGGAGGTAGCTGAGGCACTGCGGCACGGTAAGGCCGTGCGAAGCCGCCTCGGCTGCCGCGATCGACGCCAGGTTGATGCGGCCGGCGTCGCGTGCGCGGGCCAGCAACGGTTCGACATGCGGCACGTCGACGCCGGGGCGGGCGGCCCAGACGGCAAACACGAACGGCAGCCCGGTCCAGCGGCACCATTCATCGCCAAGGTCCCAGATGAGCTGGAACGATCCCCGTTGGGCCCCGATCGCCCGGTCGCCGATCAGCAGCACGGCGTCGGCCGACGTGTCGGCGATGCCCGCACCGATCGGCAGTGTTTCTACCTCCGGCACGACTCCGTGCCGTTCGGCCAGCAGGATGCGCGCCAGCGTGGCACTCGTTCGGGAGCCCTCGTCCACCGCCAGCCGAGCGACACGGCCGGGGAGCGTACGAAAGAACAACTTCACGCTCATCACCGGACCGCGACAGCCGATGCACGCGTCGGAGACGACTCGGTATCCCGAGCCGCGGAAGAGTTCGATCGACGGAATCAGGGCGACATCGAGCAAACCGGAGGACAACTGATCGGCGAGCCGGCTGGGAAGATCGTAGGAGACGCCGACACCCCGGACGGCGAGCCCATAGACCAGCGGTTTCGTGTTCAGATACTGAACAGCCCCGATCCGCGGCAAACCAGCGGGCGAAAACGGGTGGTGAGCGAGTCGGTTGACCATGGTGGCGGCCCTGCGGTGCGTCCTGAAGGGAAAACCGCAGGAACTGCAGAACTATAACCGCTCGCCCCGGGCGGCCTCTCAGGGCTCCAGCCGGCGGAAATGCCGCAGGCCGAGTTCCAACGGCAGAAACGTGGCGATGACCCCGAGAACGGAGATCAGCAGCAGGCTGGCAGCCGTGCCCTGCGGGCCACTGGCCCATCCCAAAAAGCCGGTGGGGGGCGGCCCGCCCCCTCCAAAAGCCCTGGCCGCCATCGCCAGATGGGTGGGGACCGCCGCGATGATCACGACGCTGATGATGAACAGGGAACTGAGCACGAGGCAGAGCGTGCCGCCGAATCCCGCCGAGATCTTCGCCGGCGAGGCTTCCCGGAGTTCGGGCATCCTCGCCCCGAGTCCCACGGCGATCCCCGACAGGCCAGCGCACAGCACCACGCTGCAGATCTCATGGACCAACAGCAGCGAACGCGAAATCCCGAGCATGGAGTCGCTCAGGAGCAGAAGGGCACAGCAGGGGAACAGCCCGCCGAAAAACGAAAACAGGAACTTCGACCAGACGATCTGGTCGCGGTGAACCGGCAGGAGGCCGAGAATCCAGAACCGCCTCCCCTCCATGCTGATCATCGGATAGACGAACCGGGTGGTGAACGTGGAAAGGATGAGGCCCGCCACGGCGAGATTCAGGAAGCTGATCAACGACGCGTAAGCGACGTTGTAGGTGAAAGACCGCAGATTGAAAAAATAGAGCCCAAGCAGGCCGAAAAAAATGACGAACTGCGACCACTGGGAGATGTCCCGGCGAAACAGCCGCAGGTCCTTCACGAGAAGCAGCCGCAAGGGTCGGCCGCGGGCCGTGCCGGCAGCCGACAGGGCCTGATCGGCCCAGGAGATCTGCCGCTGCCGCCGGGCCGGCACCTCGCCCGCCAGTTGGCTGTATCCCGTCCGGTAGCATGCCCGCGCCAACAAACGGGCCAGAAGCTGGAGCAGCATCCCGTTCGAGACCAGCACCGCCAGGAATTTGAGCGACTCGACGAGGGCGGCGAGACGGGACTCTGGCCGCTCGCTGTTTTGTGCAGCCTCGATCAGTCCACTGGAGAGCCACCAACTCGGAAGAAACTTCTGTTCGGCGATTGCCAGCCTGGCAACGAGCTGCTCGAACCACTCCGAGGTGCCGGCGGTCGCGGCCCCCGACCTGAAGAGAGACCAGCCCAGCCACGCTGCTCCTGCACACACGACCGCCAGCAGGATGGCCAGCGCGTGCAGCCTCAGCCGCCCCAGCCACGCCACCGCGGCCATGCAGCAGATGCCGCCGAGCGTCGAGGGAATGACGACGAACGACACCATGAACGGCAACAGCAGGAGGTAATACGTCCACGGCGCACCGCGCACGACGCCGTAGGCGACGAGCATGGGGCTGCCGAGGAGCACGAACCCCCAACTGGCAAACCACATCGCCTCGTGGAATTTGTGAGAGAAGATCGATTCGGCCCGCGCCGGCAGCGTCAGCAGCAGCCGCGCCTCCTGGGAACAGTACATGTTCCCGTAGAGGAGGATGCCCGTGGAGAACACGAGCATGATCATCAGCGAGGAAAAAAACGCGTTGAACAACAGCGAGATGACCTCGGCATGGATCGCGTCGAGAAACGAAAACCCCTCGACGAAGAGGCCGTACAGCGACCCCCAGAAGACCAGGCTCAGCAGCACCACGAGGACCAGCCGCAGCCTCGCCCCCGAGAGCATGGATGCGAGGACATGCCAGCCGATCCGGCCCCGGAGTCGGCTGAACACACGAGCTTCCACCTCGACCGGAATCAACCGGCTCGATTCCCCGTACATGCCGCGAACGCTCGAGCCTTGCATGGCGGATCTCTCTACGGGTTTGCCGGCTGCGAAACCGGCGGCAGTCTGGACCGCCCGGCGTCGGCCGCCCCCGGATGTCCAGCCGTCAGCTCGAGGTACAGATTCTCGAGGCTCATCGTCTCCACGGCCATCTGATCGCGGAGTTCCGCGACGGTGCCGAGAAACCGCAACTGCCCCCGCACCATGATGCCGACCCGGTCCGCCATCTCTTCCGCCATCGCCAGCGTATGCGTCGACATGAAAACGGTCATTCCCTCCCGCGTCTTGGCCCGGAGCAGGTCCTTGACGATCCGCACGCTTCGCGGATCGAGGCCCACCATCGGCTCGTCGAGAACGAGCACGTCGGGATCGTGGAGCAAGGCGGAGGCGAACACCAGCCGCTGCTTCATCCCGAGCGAGTAGCTCTCCGTGAGATCGTCGGCGAACTCCGCGAGCTCGAAGTGCTCGATCTCGCGACCGATCTTCTGCTCGGCGGCATGCCGCGGCATCCCGAACATGTCGGCGATGAACCAGAGAAATTCCCGGCCGGTGAGCTTGTCGTACAGGGTCGGTTCATCGGGCACGTAGCCGGTGTGCAGATGGGCACTGCGTGCCTCCTTCACGAGATCATGGCCGCAGATGCGGACACTGCCCCGCGAGGGCCGCAACAACCCGACGAGCATCTTGATCGTCGTCGTCTTGCCCGCGCCGTTGGGCCCCAGGAGGGCGAAGAGTTCGCCGCGGGGAATCGACAGGCTCAGATCCGTGACGGCCGGCTTCGGCCCATAGGTGCGTGTGACATGGTCGAATTCGATCATGGCGACTCCTCTTCGGCGGGCTCGGGCACGGCGGGACTGTCCGGACTGACCAGCGTGCCCTGCTCACCCTCCGACGGTGACATGACTCCTGACACGAGGTCGGCGGCCCCCGCGTCGGTGCGTCGCAAGAAGACCAGTTTGGAACCGAGCATCAGCGACTCCTGCTTGAGCACCCGGCCGTTGCGATCGACCCACAAGCGGCACCTCGGCTCACGGTGCTTCGCCGGATCGTCGCTGTAATGCACGACATCGACGCGGACCATCGAGTCGTTCCAGAACATCGACTCCTCGCCCGCGACCCTGGCGTGGAGAATCTGAATCGGCGACTGCCCGGGCCGCAGCGGGCTGTAGACCGGCACAGTCCACTGCCGGTTCGGATAGAGGCCGGGCAGAGTGGCCTGCGGCGAGAGCTCGTCGCCGATCATGATATGGTTCGGCAAATGACGGGAGACGGAGTAGGTCATCCCGTGGGCGCGCACATCGACGACCACCTCGCCGTCGTTGATCTTGCCGTCGAGGAACACCTTGTCCGAAGTTGCCGGCAGGCTCACGACCGAGTTGAACGAGCGCAACTCACCCCGCTGGTCGATCGACAGATGCCCGCGGGCGTCGAGGGCATACGAGATTCCGGGATCGAACGACTGCCGAAGGAGGAGCTTGGTCCACGGAGGCAGCACCTCATTGATGGGCAGACGGTCAAAATGGAGCAGGCTCTCCACTTCCATCCCCCCTTCCGCCGTCCGCTCCGACTGGCTGAGGGCCCAACCGAGCGGTTGGTCCTTCCACAGCACGGTCCACGCCACCGGAACCAACCGGTTTTCGGTCGTGTAGAGTGCCTGGTAGCCGGGCGGCGATCCGGGGGAGAGCCCGGGCATGATCTTCTCGACGAGCAACCAACCACTGGTGACACACCAGAAAGCAAGCACCAGCGGAATCATCCACGGACGGTGCAACATGGCGTGAAGTGAACTCGCGGTATGGCGGGAGGGTCGCCGTGGACCGGCACCGGGGTCACCCGGTCCGAAAGCTTCAACGGCAAACCCGAAAAAAAGTTGCCTGTCCCCGGCAAAACGCTCCTGCTCAGGACTATAGACGTTTTGGGGGAGGAGCGAAACCGCCCGCCAAGAGCTTGCAGAATTCTCATCCTTCTCGGAATTGCCGGAGACAGCCTGCGGACGTAGACTTTGCGTCCTCAGTTCCACCATCGCTTATCCGTCACTCGTTCCGCCGCCACCCATTCGCCGTGGGGGAAATTCAGATGGATCACGAGCACGACAGCCAGAAGCTCGAAGCCATGGAGCCCCCCTCCGAACAGCCGACCTCCGAGCAGCAGTCCAATCCGGTCTGCTACCACCAAAGCTGTCCGGTCTGCGGTCGCAGTCTCCGGATTCGGGTGATGCTGCTCGGCCGCCGGGTCTACTGTCAGCACTGCGGCGGGGGCTTCATCGCCAGCGACTCGGCCGCCGGAATCGATCTGCCCCGGCCGAGCGACCGCCCGCAGGCGGCCATCGTCGACGAATTGATCGAGCGGGCCGCCGTCATGCTGGCCCGGAGCAGCGAGTGATCGCGGCGAGGCGGTCCCAGTAGTCGGGGAACGTCTTGCCGACGCATCCGGGATCGGCCACGCACACCCCTGGAACCCGCAGCCCGGCCAGGGCAAGACTCATCGCCATGCGGTGATCGTCGTACGTCTCCACCGTCGCGCCATGCAACGTGGCCGGAAGAATGGTCAGGCCGTCGGCCTGCTCCTCGACGGTGGCCCCCAGTCGACGGAGTTCACAGGCCAAATCGCCGATCCGGTCGGTCTCCTTGTCGCGGATGTGGGCCACGTTGCGGATCGTGGTCGGACCGTCGGCGAAGAGCGCCACCACGGCGAGCGTTGGCACCGTGTCGCTGATCGCGTTCATGTCGATGTCGATGCCGTGCACCGCGCGGCCGGACACCGTGATCGACTCGTCCGTGCCGTCGTTCCAGTCCACCGTACAGCCCATGCGGCCAAGCGCCTCGGCAAAGCCGACGTCGCCCTGCATGCTCCGGCGGGAAAGCCCCTCCACCCGTACGCTGCCGCCTGTGATCGCGGCGGCGGCAAGAAAATAGCTGGCAGCCGATGCATCGGGCTCGATCGCATACGTCCGGCCTCGGTAGCCGGTGGGCGGGATCTGCCAGCCGCGGTCGCCATGCGGCGCACAAGCGGCACCGAAGGCCTCCATCACCCGCCGCGTCATGTCCAGATAGGGCAGCGAGACGAGCGCACCGGCGAATTCGATCTCCATACCGCGGAACGTGCAGGGCGCCACCATCGCCAGTCCGCTGGCAAACTGGCTCGACGTGCTGCCCCGCACGCTGGCGGCGCCCCCCTGCATGCCTCGGGAACGGATCAGCACCGGGGGACAGCCGCCGGGGCTCTCGGCAATCGCGTCGACACCCAGCGAACGCAGTGCCTCGAGCAGGTCGTCGATGGGTCGCTTCCGCATCCGCGGCGTGCCGTCGAGACGGTAGGTGCCGTGGCCGATCGCACACACGGCCGACAGGAACCGAATCGTGGTGCCGCTGGCGGCGCAGTCGAGCACGGCCTCGGCGGCCGGCACGGCTCCACCCGATCCGGTCACACGGATCTCCCCCCGCGGCCAGTCTGCCGCCACGCCGATGCCAAGCGCCGCCAGTCCCGCGGCCATTACCCGCGTGTCCTGACTGTCGAGCACCCCGGTCAGCAGGCTCTCGCCCCGGGCCAGCGCCGCGCAGACAAGGGCCCGATTGGTGATGCTCTTCGAGCCGGGCGGACGGATCGAGCCGCGGATCGGGTGCGGGCAGACGGGAATGTCGAGGGGGTCGGTCATGGTCTTGGGAAGGCTATGATAACCGCATGGCACGGTCCATGGACGACACTCTCGCAGCGTACGATTTCGCCGCACCGCCGCTGATCCGGTTTGGCGCCGGGAGGATCGACGAGATCGGCGAGGTAGCCGGGATCTGGGGCAGACGGGCCTGGATCGTCGGGGGCAGCAGCAGCCTGGATCGCTCCGGAGCCCGCGGGCGGATCGAAGCGGGCTTGTCCGCCGCCGGAATCGAGTCTCGCCTCGTTGCCAAGAGCAACGGAGAGCCGACAGTGGCACACCTCGCAGCCGCCCTCTCGGGCGTCGTCGGGGAGGAGCCGGACGGCGTCGTGGTAGTGGCCGTGGGGGGCGGTTCGACCATCGACCTCGCCAAGGCGTTGGCAGCCCTGGCCACCAACATGCCGGCGAGCCTCGACTCGGCGCATGCCGCGGAGCCCGATCTCGACTCCCTCGTCGTCGACCACCTGGAGGGCGTCGGCCGCGGCCTCACGATCCGCAACTGGCCCCTGCCGCTGGTCGCGGTTCCGACCACGGCTGGCACCGGTGCCGAAGCCACGCGCAACGCGGTGATTTCCTGCCCGCGACGGGGTTTCAAGAAAAGCATGCGGAGCCCGATGATGGTGCCTCGGGCGGCGATCGTCGATCCCGACCTGACGGCATCGTGCGATTCGGCCACCGTCGCCGCCTCGGGTCTCGACTGCATCACGCAACTGATCGAGTCGTTTATCTGTCGGTTCAAGAAGCCGCTGCCCCGGGCGCTGGTGCTGGAGTCGCTGCCGCGGGCAGTCCTCGCCCTGCCCCGGCTGCTGCTGGAAAAGCCTGCAGATGAAGACCCGAACGACGTGAAGGCGAGCCGGGCGGCCGACCGGGCGGCATTGAGCCACGCCGCCCTGCTTTCGGGCATGGCGTTGACGAACTCGGGGCTGGGCCTGGCCCACGGCGTGGCGGCGGCTCTCGGCGTCGCGTGCGGAGTGCCGCACGGTATCGCCTGCGCCGTCATGCTGCCCGCGGCGATGCGGATCAACCGCGAGGCGGCTCGGAGCGACTTTGCCCTGCTCGAGCGGGCAGTCGATCCGTATGCGTCGCCGAACGACACGGTGGCCGCAGACGCCTTCGTGGAGCGGATCGAACGCCTCTGCCGCGAATCAGGGGTACCCCAACGGCTGTCGGAACTGGGGGTCGGGGAAGACCAACTCGACTGGCTCGCCGAAAACTCCGGCGGCGCGAGCATGCGAGGAAATCCGGTCCAGCTCACGACGACGGAACTCCGCGGCCTGCTCGCCACGATCGAGTAGGCGACGGTTGCTCCTACTCGTCTTGCAGGGCGCGAGTGAACACCGGATCGTCGAGCAGCGGCAGCAGGCCGGAAGCATCCGCGCCACCAGCCTCGGCCTTTTCCCAATGTTCGCGGGCCAGCTGGGGGTTGGGCTCGACCTTGGTGACATAATAGGCGCCGATGTAGAGATCGTTGGCCGGTTTCCCGTCGAACCACTGCGTCACGATGGCCACCATGATGCCGGCGGGAAGTTGGTCCCAGGTGACCGTCTTGTTCCGCCCGTTGTCGTGATACTTGAAGATCTTGTCGTCCACCTCCACGACCGCGATCTTCCGATCCTTCACGTCGTATTCATCGCCACCCTTGACGGCAGCCAGCGCCTGCTTGCGAAAGCCCAGAAAGCCTTTGGAGTAGGTGGCCAGCTCCCGCCAGGCGGCGACCCGCTTTTTTGCTTCTCGATCGGCGGCCTGCTCTGATGCGGCCGCTAGCAACTCCGCAACCGCATCGTCATCTGGTTCGCCATCCTGCGATCGCATGACGTCGAACAACCGGGCAAGCGTGTCGTCGAGTTGCTGGGCGTTCTTCTTTGGCTCCGGATCCTGATCGCCAGGCATCTGCTCGTTTTTCGCTGGTTCGAGTTCCTTCTGCTCCCGTTCACGCTTCTCCCGTTCAGCCTTCTCCCGTTCAGCCTTCTCCTGTTCAGCCTTCTCCTGTTCAGCCTGCTCCCGTTCACGCTGCTCCCGTTCACGCTGCTCTTGTTCCCGCTCCGCCTGGCTGGGCTTCTTTTTATTTTTATGTTCCTGACCGCTCTTTCCAGTGTTCAGTTGGTCAAGCCCGGCGAGTTGCCGTTGGCCCTTGATGACGAACGTGTAATACCCGAGCCCGCCTGCCACGGCGGCCAGGGCCACCAAGGCCAAGGCGATGCCTGCCACCGGAGTCTTCTTGCGGTAGACGGTCGTGCGAATGGAGATATTCCCGAAACCGTCGCCTTCGGCACGGGATTCACCACCGTCCCACACCCCGGCCGGCACCGGTCTTTGCCCAGGCACCGGCGGCGGCGTTCCAAGACCGGAAGACGACAGCGGAGTCGGCACGGCTGGCGTGGTCGCCGCCAGTTGCGACGGCGGCGCGGGCATGGCAAAGCCGCCAGCGGAGACCTGGAGCGGCCGCGGCGGACTCGCAGCGATCTCGGCGAGAAGCTTCTCCCGCGCCTCCTCCACACGCCTGATGAGACTGGTTCGAGCCAACTCGAACGGCCCCGGCGAAATGGCCCGGAGGAGATTCAGGCGGGCTTCTGCCGCCCGAACCACGACCAACGGATCCCCCTCCTCGGGCTTCACACCGAGCACGAGGCGGGCATTGCCGAGATCGACCGCGTCGATGCCGAGCCATTGCCTGCAGGGATCGATCGGGGCGTCCTTCGCCATGCTTTCAGCCCACATTCAAAAGGGTTTTCTCAGGAATTTCCGTCGAGAGCGTCGTCCCGCACGCACTCCCGGACGACACCCTGCAGCGGAGCGTTTTCCGAATCACTCCGCCTCGCGGACATCGTACCAAGCCGACAACTGTCCGCTCAATGACGCCGCCAGATGGTCATTTCCGCCAGCGTGTGCTGGTGTTTTCTCGCCGTCTCGCGGATGACGAACGGGATGTCCTCGCGGTGCAGAAGCGAAAACCGCGGCTCGAGGGTGCGCGTGAGCCCGGCCAGGGTGGAGAGCGGTTCGCCATGCTCGCGACGGCCGCCGATCCACCTGGCCTTCGGCGTGTATTCCTCCAGCCAGGTATAGGGTGACGTGATCACGAGCACTCCTCCCGCCAGAATCCGCTCCGCGATGGCGTCGAGAAACAGGGCAGGATCATAGAGCCGATCGATGAGATTTCCGGCAAAGACGAGATCGTAGCCGGTGTAGAGCGGCTTCAGGTTGCACGCGTCGCCCTGCATGAAAAGCACCCGGGAACCAACCTCTTCCAGCCCCAGCCGAGCGAGGGCGATGGTCCGTGACAGCGTGAGTTCCCCCTCGGTGGGAACCTCGTAGATCAGATCGCTCCCCTGCTGCAACCGCACCCCCGCCTGGATGAACCGCGCCGAGAAGTCGACGGCGTCGACATGCTTGAAAAAGCTGGCAAACTCGAATGCCGAGCGACCCACGGAACAGCCGATGTCGAGGCACTTGGAGCGGCGATCCGCGGGCACATGACGCATGGCCGCCTCCACGCAGGCCCGCGGAAAGTTGGGCACGCCGAGAGCCTGCGGTCCGTAGTGGAATTCGAGGTACTGCGTCACCAGTTGGTCGGTCTCGTAAAGCCGCGAACCCTCGGTGACCGCTTCGCTCCCCGGCTCCTCGAGGATGGTGCGGAACCCGGCGTGCTGGAAGAAATGCCGGCGGAAGGCGTAGCGGGCGCTGACCAGCGACTCGTTGCCGGTGGAAATCCAGGAGCCTCCCTTGATCAGGTTGTGGCGGCCATCGAACGTGGGCACCGAGAAGTCGTCGTAGAGCGGATGGACCTCGAACCCCTTGAAGGGCATGATCGGCGTGCGCGTCCACTGCCAGACGTTGCCGATCACGTCGCAGAAATCACCCTGGGGATGCGCGTCGACCGGCGTGCTCGACGCCCCGCGTTCCAGGTTGATGTTGCCAGGTGGTTGCTCCCACTGCGGCTGGTCGGCCGAGAGCGAGGCCGGAAGGGTGTTGCGCAGGGCATACCAATGCGGCTCGGTCGGCAACTGGACGTTCTCGCCAGTCCGCGCGGCCAGCCAGGCGCAGTAGGCCTGTGCCTCGAGGCAGTTCACCTCGACCGGCCAGTTGGGCGGCAGCGGCATCTCGTTGAGCAGGTTCCGCTGCCAGTAGGCGGCTCCGGCGCCAGCCCCGCGACGAAACCAGAACTTCGGGTGTTCGGCACGCGTGTAGTGCAGCCACCCACGGCCCTCCTCCGTCCACCATTCCTCGCGGGCGTAGCCCCCGTCCTCGACGAAGGCGAGAAACTCGGCGTTGGACACGAGTTGGCGGGCCGCCTTGAACGCGGGAAGCCTGACCTCGTCGATGCCGTATTCATTGTCCCAGCCGAAGGTCTGGTCGTCATCCGACTTGCCGAGCCGGACGGTCTGCGCCTCGACGGGGAGCCATTCGTTGGCCGGCGCAGGCCCCGCGGTTCCGCAGATCGACCACAGCCGCTGCTCATCGACCGTAAGTTCGTCGCCATGCCGCAGTTCGCCGAGCGGCATCAGCCGCATGATCACGCTCGACGTCTCCAGATGGATCCGTTCATGCTCGATCCCCATCAGAATGATCCAGGCCGGCGAATCCTGACGGATCGGGAGTTCGAGCGGCATCGACATGATGAACTGGTCGACCATTGTCCGCATGGCGGCACGGTAGTCGCGTATCTCGTGCACCCCCGGCCAGTCGTAGTGGGCCGTGTTGAGGTCATCCCACGACATCTCGTCGACTCCGACGGCCATCATCGCCTCCAGCCGCGGGTCGATCCGCGCGGAAATGTAGCGGCCGGCGATGAGCTTGTTGACGTAGAACACCGCGGGGTGGGCGAAGTAGAAAATCAGCGGGTGACGAAGCGGTTCGTGCCGTTCGTAATACGACGCGTCGTCGCGGATGAGCGTAAAGAGCCGCTCGTACAACTCGCAGGTCTGGTGGAAATAGCGACGGAGTTCGGCCCGCTTGGCGGCCACCGGGTCGGCCGCCCGGGCATCCGGCGTCAGCAGCACCGTTTTCGTGGGCACGAGAGGCTCGGAGAGCGACGCGAAGCGGGTGCGGGTGGCATCGGGAGCGGCGGCAGCGGCGGATGCGATCGGGTTCATGAAGTCGACTGACGGGGGTCGGGAAATACCTACCCCGACACTCTAGCACCCAGCCGCAAGCCTGCCAGAAACCGGTGGGGAATGGGGCAGGCGGCGCCGAGGAGACCGCCCACGACCGTGCCACGATGGCAGTTGTCGCCCCCCACCTGGGCATTGGCGCAGACGCCCGCCGCGAAATCGCCGGCATGCCGCCAGGCCAGGAACAGGGCCGCCGGAAATGCCTCGGTGATGTAGCACGCCGGGCTGAGCAACCGCCCGATGACCACGTCGTCGGGATGGCGATCCCAGTCGCGGATCTTCGCCGCCGAGATCCAGCCGTTGGAATGCTCCAGAATCGCCGTCCGCAGATCCTCGCCCCGTGCCACCCTGACGAGCAGGTTCAGAAACACGTCGGCCGCATCCAGAACCTCGGGGTCTTTGTGACTCAGGCCGACGTGCAGCCGGACGATCCGGCGCAGATCATGGTGCCGGGGTCCGAACGCCGCCACGAGCGCAGGCACAGGCACGAGCCCGCCGATGTGCACGTCGCGGACTCCGCAGTTGATCGGCTTGCGGCCGGCGGCGAGGTTCGTGAAGAAGTCGCGGTGGTATTCCTCGACGTAGGTGTCGCGGTGTTTGCCCGGCGTGAGCATGAAGGCGACGTAGCGGTCGAGCCAGCGCTCGGGATCGTAATCGCGATCGCGGCGGGCCATCTCGTAGAGCTCGACCGCCAGCACCTGGTTGAGCGTGTTCTCGCCCGCGCCGAGAAACTGGTGGTAATGAACGCCCCGTTTGCCCCAGTATTCCGCCTGCTCCCGCAGGATGTCAGTCTTCGGGCCGGCGGCCGTGTAACTCGACCGCCAGAGAATGCTGTCGGGATGGGGGTTCTTCGGGGCGAGATAGTCCGTGATCGTGCCGTAATCGCGTGCCAATGCCTGCCGGTCGTAGTACCAGTGCACCGGCATGGCCGCCGCATCGGCGATGAGCGAGCCGAGAAAGGCCTGTCGCGAGGTGTCGATCGGCTCCTGGACTTCGTTCATGGCAGAATCCTCGCGAAAAAGTGCCGTACCCGGGGCACGTCGCAACGGTCGATGATCTCATCCGCCGGCCCGTGGGCCAGCACCTGGCCATCCCCGACGAACGCCACCTCGTCCGCGACGCGGCGTGCGAACTGCATCTCGTGGGTCACGAGCACGAACTGCGTGCCCAGATCCTTCAACTCACCGATCATCTCCAGCACCTCGGCCGTCATCTCTGGATCGAGCGCGGAGGTGGGCTCGTCGAGGAACAACCGCCTGGGCTGCACGACGAGCGCCCGCAGGATGGCAATCCGCTGCTTCTGGCCGCCGGAGAGCTCGGCGGGCCGTTTGTGGGCATGGTCGGCCAGCCGAAACCGCTCCAGAGGTTCGCGGACACGGGCTTGCGCCTCCGGCACGGACAGCCCGTGCACGTGCACCAGCGGCAGGAGCAGGTTGTCCATGGCCGTGAGGTGCGGGAACAGGTTGTAGGCCTGAAAGACCGTCCCCACCGTGCGGCGATACTCCCGGAGCGCAGGTTCATCCCGCGGGAGTGTCTGCCCGTCGAAGGCCACGCTGCCGGCAACCGGCACGTCGAGCCCGGCGAGAATCCGCAGGAGCGTCGACTTGCCACCCCCAGAAGGGCCCACGAGCACGAGCGATCGCACGTCGCCGGTACGCAACGCCAGGCCGTCGAGCACGGTGGTCGTGCCGAATCGCTGCACGAGGTTGCGAATATCGAGAAGCATGTCCGGCGAGAGGGATGAACGGAGGGAGGGAGACCGCCCCGGCCGCGGTGCGTCAGGTTTCGTACCGGAAGCGGCGTTCCAGCACCCGCGACAGGGCGGACAATGGCAGCGTAAGCAGCAGGTAGCCGACGGCCAGCGGCAGGTAGCTTTCCAGCGTCGAGTAGGTGAACGAATTCACCTCCTGGGCGGCGAGGGTGAACTCGGAGACAGCGATCACCGACAGCAGCGACGAATCCTTGATGAGCGACACGAACTGCCCGGCCACGGCAGGGAGCACGAGCCGGACCGTCTGCGGCAGGATCACGAGCCGGAACGACTGCCAGGGCGTCAGCCCGATGGCACGGGCGGAATCCCGCTGCGTCTGCGGGATGGCGGCGAGGCCACCGCGGAAGATCTCCGCCATGTAGGCACCGCTGAAGAGCGAGAGCAGCAGCACGCCGACGACGTAGCGATTTTCGAGGCCGACGGCACTGGCCACCACGTAGAAGCCGATCAGCAGTTGCACGAGCAGCGGCGTGCCGCGGATCAACTCGACATACACGCGCCCCGCCGCCTCGAGCAGCGCGTTTTTCGATCCCAACAAGAGCGCCGCCGCGATGCCGATCAGGGTGCTGACGATCAGCGAGGCCAGACTGAGCGCAACGGTGACGCCAAAGCCCTGCAGAAACTTCTGGCGGTATTCCCAGACCCCGGCCCAGTTCCAGGCATAGTTCACCCTGGAAAACGCCAGCCCGAGCAGGGCCAGGAACAGGGCGACGACGACGGTATGGGCGAGCCAGCGGGGCATGGGTGACAGTCTAACGGCTCAAACCGCCGGTATGGCACGCCGGCCGGGGAGGCGATCCGCCGCCCCCCTGCCCCATGCCCTCGAAGCCCGAGGCAACAGTCAGAAATAGAAGGGAATGCCCTCGGCCTTGAAGGCGGCCTTCTCCTCGGGCAAAAAATCGTCACCGAGCTTCTCGAAGCCGCCAGCGGCGCGGAACTGCTTCAGGAATCCGTTGATCTGGTCGCGGAGTTGCGTGTCGGCAGGTCGCAGACCAACGGCCCAGGTCTCCTCGCGAAATGGACGAAGCAGGGCCCGCGTCGTGTCGGGATGCCGTTTGTGGTTTTGGTAGACCGAGAGTGAGTCGTAGATGAAGGCGTCGGCCTTGCCCTGCGCGACCTCCAGCACCGCCGCCGACTCCTTGTCGAGCACGAGCAGGCGGGCCCGCTTGAGCGTCGTCGAGGCAAAGTGATGGCCCGTCGTCCCCTTCTTGACGGCGATCGTGCGGCCGGCCTGATCAAGGTCTGCCGCCGACTGCACGGGCGACTCCTTGCCGACGAGCAACGCCAGCCCGGTCTTGAGATACGGTTCGGAGAAGGCGATCGACCGGCTCCGTTCGGGCGTGGCGGTCATCGAGGAGATGATGCAGTCGATCTTGCCCGTCTTGAGTGCCGGGATGAGCCCGTCGAACGCGATGTTTTCGATCACCACCTCGCGGCCGAGGTGCCGGCCGAGCGCCTCGGCGAGTTTCACGCTCACTCCCGTCGGCCGCCCCTGCGGGTCGGTCATCTCGAAGGGCGGGTAGGAAAGTTCCATGCCCACGCGCATCGGCGGCGCGGCCGACGCCGCCGATGCCCCGAAGAACAGGCAGCCCAGCAGGCACCAATGCAGACAGGAAGAGATGATTCGCATGCTCGACACATCGTACTCCATTTTCCCACGGTCATCGAAGGGCGTGCTTCGCCGCCGCTCCCAGTCTGCCGATCATCGTCGCCGGCGGCGTGAACAGCTCGTTCGTTGGTATGCTGATAGCCACGAGATCTCCACGATCGTGGACCCGACGGCCATCTTCGTTCCGCACCGATGAACACGCTTCAACGACTCGTCGCCGCCTGTGCGATCCTCTGGGGCGGCCCGACGCCGGCGGAGGCCGCGCCGATCGTCGCCGGATTCGAGCGGTATGGCCGCCTCGCCGATTCCGACGCCGCCCGCGTCGATGCGGGGCTCGTGCTCGTGGGCGAACTCGGCTGCGTCAACTGCCACGCGGCATCCAAGGAGGCCGCGCAGCACGTCCTGCCGAAGGCCGGACCGGTGCTCGCGAAGGTGGGCGTGAGGCTGCGACCGGAGTGGATCGTCCGCCACGTGAAGTCGCCCCACGAGGTGAAACCGGGCACGACGATGCCCGACGTTCTCGCCGGCCTGCCGGCCGCCGAGCGGGACCGCGTGGCGGATGCCATCGCTCATTTTCTGATATCAACCGGCGAGTTCGTCGATGGCTGGGGGACCGCGCCACCGAAGGTGAATGTCGGCGCCGCCCTCGCCGCCTATGAGCAGTCGGGATGCGCCGCCTGCCACGGTTCCCGGAAACCTGACGCGGCGAAGCTGCCCGATGCCATGCCCCTCGGCGACCTTGCCGCAAAATGGTCGCCCAAGGCGCTCCACGACTTTCTGCGGGATCCGCTGGACACGAGGCCGTCGAGCCGGATGCCGGCGGCCGCGGTGCGGGGGAGCGATTTCCACGCGATCGTGGCCGCATTGATCGGGGCCTCGGTCGGCCCGGATGGCGTGCCGCTTGTGCCACCGCCCGCCGCCGCATTCGCGGTCGATCCCGCGCGGGCGACCGAGGGCCGCACGCTCTTCGCGGCGGTGGGCTGTGCGAACTGCCACCGGATGCCCGCCGACGGCAAGGGCACTCCGATCGCGGCGACCAGAACGCCCAAACCCCTCGCGGATCTTGCGGCACCGCCGTCGGGCTGCCTCGCTCCCTCGCCGCCCGCGGCAGCCGCTCCTCCGGTTCCATGGTATGGCCTCGACGATGCCCAGCGTGCGGCGATCATGGCCGCTCTCTCATGGCTCAATTCGCCTTCCGCCGCCGCTCCAGCGGCCCGTGAGCGGCAGATCGACCGCGGGTTCACGGCGCTCAACTGCTACGCCTGCCATGCCCGCGACGGCAAGGGGGGCACGCTGCCCGCCGTCGCGACCGTGGATGAGGACGGCGAACCGATCCGTGTGGATCCGGCCCGCGATGCCCTCTTCACGTCGGCCGTGGCGGAACTCGGCGACGAGGCCCGTCTGCCGCCGACACTGACCGGCGTCGGCGACAAGCTCACGCCCGAGTATCTCCTCCAGGTGCTCCGCGACGGTGTGAACGAACGAGCCGCATATATGCACACGGCAATGCCGCGGTGGCATGCCGCGGTCACCGATCCGCTCGCCCGACTGCTCGCCGACGATCCCAAGACGACGGTGCCCCTCCCGGCCCTCGACGGCTTCTCCGCCGCCGACATCACCGAACAGGGGCGGATTCTGAGCGGCTCGAAGGCCCTCGGCTGCATCAAGTGCCATCAGTTCGACCGCGACAAGGGGCAGAGCCTCGGTGTGCTCGCCATGGTGCGGATGGCGAAGCGGCTGCGGCACGAATGGTTCCTGGCCTACGTGGCCAACCCGCAACACTTCCGGCCCGGCACGCGGATGCCGGCGTCCTGGCCCGACGGCAAGGTCTTCTTTCCCGACATTCTCGACGGCACGGCCGCCGGCCAGATCGAGGGCATCTGGCGGTACATCTCCTCGAAGGAGCAGCGGCCTCCGGTCGGCCTGGCGGCGAGCCCGATCGAACTGGTGCCTGTGGAGCGGCCCATCATCTACCGCAATTTCATCTCGGGCGCCGGCCCGCGGGCCATCGGCGTCGGCTATCCGGAAAAGGTGAACATCGCCTGGGATGCCGATGCGCTGCGGCTGGCGCTGGTGTGGAAGGGAGCGTTCATCGACGCCGGCCTGCATTGGTCGGGGCGAGGGAACGGATTTCAGCCGCCGCTCGGCGACGGACTCTTCACGGCCGACGCCACGACGCCGCTGGCCGCGTTCGCGGCGGAATCGGAACTGGCGACGGCCGCCTGGCC
>JBILWX010000177.1:0-6122 GCA_044369655.1 Pirellulales bacterium | reverse complement strand
CCGGCGCCGTTGAACCGCGGAATCGCGGAATCCACATACAGCGGCCGGGCCGTCCGCCTCGTCGGGCAGGCGAAGATCGGAATCGCCGTGGACACGAGCTTCGCATAGGCAGACTCCGCGGAGGCCGCGGTCACGCCGGCGACTGCATTTCGAAGATCCTTCTCCTCGATGTAGGGCAGCACGCTGAACACCCACCCGCCGGGCTGCGAGGAATCGTTGGCCCGCTCCGCGACGCCGAGCCATTCGCCCAGCCATCGGGGGAAGTCCATGCCTGCGGGAAAAAAGGGCCTGTGTGCCACTTGGTCGCGGATACACTGGGGAGATGCCAAAAAAACCCGCCCCGGACGGGAATCGGGGTAGGTGGTAAGGCGGCCCGGAGACGCCGGACGACGTCGGGTGGCAACGAGGCAGGGGCAGTTCCCTCGCTGGCGCTTCGGGCTTGGATGGATAGGAACCGCGATCACGAGGTTAGGCGATGCCACATACTCCGCACGGGTCCAGCTGCCCCTGCTCCGGCTGGTGGGAACAACGTTGGTTCGGCCGTCGGCCCATGGAGCAGCTGCGGCTCGCCGTCGCTCCGCCCCGCATCGAAGGCTCAGGCACCGATTGCATCGGGCCCTTCATGCTCGAGGGCGTGATCATCGAGGGCGGCGGCGTGTCGCTTCAGAAGCGCTACATCGGCAAACACGACGTCGCCTACGAAGGCCACTACGACGGTGAGGGCCGCCTGTGGGGCCTCTGGCGATGCGGCCCCGATTCCGGCCGCTGGACGATCACCATCCGACGGATCGACGACGAGGCGGAATTACCCGCGGACGTCGAGGAGATCCGCCCGACCGGCCACGGGTAGACCAGGAAGACGCGGGCCCCGTGGCAGATCCCCCGCTGGCGCTTCGGGCTTGGATGGACGGGGAGGCTGGCCCCTTGACGCGCATATACACATGCGTACACTTACCAGTCGGAGGTCACGCACATGCTTGCCGAATCCATCCGCGACGAACTGCTGAAGGTTTTCACCGTTCCCCAGGCCGACGTGCTCGCCAAATGTGTCGTCCAGGCACACGACACGCTCGCCAGCCGCTCCGACATGCACGACCTCCGCACGGCCCTCAAAGAGCTAGCCGAGCAACAGAAGCTCACGAGCGCCGAGGTCCGGGAGCTGGCTGAGCAGCAGAAGCTCACGAGTGCCGAGGTCCGGGATCTGGCTGAGCAGCAGAAGCAGACGAGCGCGGAACTCAGCGAACTCGGCGCAGAAGTCGGCGAACTCAGCGCGGAAGTCCGCGGACTCAGCGTGGAAGTCCGAGAACTGGCCGTGCAGCAAAAGCAGACCAGCGTCGAACTCCGCGATCTTACCCGCACGGTTGCAGACCTCACCGGCTCGGTTCGCAGGCTCGATATCCGCACCAACAAAACGGCTGGCTGGGCACTCGAGTGGGTCGTGGGCAACCGCCTGCCGGCATACGTGGGCCGCGAGATCAAACGCTGCCGGGTGGTTGGCCCGATGGACGTAATCGAGTCGCTCGAACAAAGCTCGGCAATTCGGGAACTTACCGCAGACGATCTCGACCAGTTGCGGCGGGCCGACCTCATCGCCACCGGAACCATCGATGGGGAGAAAATCTACCTCGTCGGAGAGGTGTCGTTTACGGCCGACAACGACGATGTGTTGCGGGCAAAGCGGCGGGCGGAACTGCTCCGCAAGGCTGGCGAACGCTCGCAGCCATTCGTCGCCTGCGACACGATCTCGCCCGTCTCGACCGAACTGGCAGGCCGTGAGGGAGTGTGGGTGATCCTCGAAGGCAGACTCCTGGCCCCGGCAGCGTAACGGTTATCCAAGCCCGCACACATCCAAGCCCGCAGCGTAAGCAAGGGACTCCGCCATCCACTCCAACCCTCGCTCGCGCTTCCGGCTTGCATGGACGGGGGACGGAATGGGGCCCGGATTTCCCTCGCTGGCGCGTCGGGCTTGGATGGACGGCCCGGCACAAAAAAATCCCCCGGTGAAAACCGGGGGATTCCAGGGTGCAGTCGCACCCATTGATCCATGCCGGGCCAACCGATGCCGCGAGGCTCAATCCTTCGGCGGCATGCCCTTGCCGTCGTTGCGGCTCGAAAGCTGGGCATGCAACGTGGGGTCGATGTCGAAACTGACCGTCCGCACCATCCCATCGGCATACGCCACGTTCCAGCCGCCCTGATGCCCGCTGCCAAACGCCCGCGGGTTCGACACGCCCTTCGTATCCCGGGCCGGCGGCACGACACCCCACCGCGAGGTGTTGCTCGAATACCCTGCCATCATCGGGGCCGTGTCTCCCTGATCGTTGCCGGCACGGTAGGCGTCGGCCGCCACATACTTCTCGCCGATCAGGTAGGTGTTGGAGAGACCGTCGTACACGCTCGCCGGCTGCAGCCGGCTCATCCGGCCGGCCATGCCATCCTGGATCACGTCCGGGATGCCCATGTCGGGGATGCCCGTCAGCTTCGCGTCGAGCGACATCTTCCGCCATGCATCGCCCTCGCTCAGCGACTTTGGGCTCGAGAGGATCGCATCCACCGGCTTGGCGCAGGAATCACAGTCCCCGAGCACGTCTCCGCTGTGGTTCATGTGGCCGTTAAGCCCCGAGACAGCGATGCTCAGTGTATTGCCCTTCGTCGGATTGCCCGGAGGGGCATGGCAGATCGTCACCTTCTTCGACTTGCCAGCCCCCTTCGCCGCCACCGTCACCGCAGATGCATAGGCCGACAGCCGCGGACAGAGGCCCTCGAATCCGAGCGCCGGCGAGCCGCCCGAACCGCCGTTCATCGCAAAGTCGCTCCGCGTTGCCCTGGCGAGCGTGACGGCTCCCCCCTGGAACGACGTGGAAGACAGCGGCAGCGACCGTGAGCCCCGTCGCGACGGACACACAAACGTCGACAGCGGCGTGGTCACGAGCTTCTCGTAGGCGGCATTCATGCCGGCGGCCGGCACGTCGGCCACGCTATTCCGCATACCGATCTCGTCGATATACGGCAACACGCCAAACGCCCAGCCGCCGGGCTGCGACGCATCGCCAGACCGTTCGGCCACCCCCAGCCACGCGGGGCTCCACCCGCCCGACGGAAAGTAGCCGTGAAACGTCTCGTGCTCGATCATCCCCTTCGACAGCTGCGCGATGTTGCTGCGGCAGCCGGTCATCCGGGCCGACTCCCGCGCCGACTGAATCGCCGGCAGCAGAATGGCGGTCATGGCGGTGACGAGGGAGATGGCGATCAACAGTTCCACCAGACTGAACCCCGAACGACGCTGCGAAACCATGGCAATACCCTGCCTTTCATGATGCAGAGGGGCATGATGCAGACGGCAGCCGACGTGGGCCGCCAGAAAAGAGAACGGCCCTCGCGAAGGAGGGCCGGGAAGATTCGCAACCGCAGAAGAGATGGGCCGCTTGGAGAGCGGCGGGGGGTCACAGAGCGGCCCCGCCAGACGGCGACTTTGAGGTTCCGTGCGACTCATTGTCGCCTCCTCATCCATGGCCCAGCACAGCTTGCCCCTGCGCCAGACACGAGGAAATAGTACGACGCCCGCCCCGAAATGGTTCGCGCGGATGTGCGAACCGGTTCGCGACAGGGCCGGGGCCCAGCGGACACTTGGTATCGCAGGGGCTCTCTACAGACCGACCTTCTTCCACGCGTCTTGGACGGCCTTTTTGACGTCCTTGCCAAACCGGCTCTTGTCGCCCGCGATCTGCACCGTGATCGCGACCATGTCCTTGAACTGGCTGTCCCGCGAGAGCTGCAGCATCGCGTCGTACCACACCCGGCCCACCGTCTCCCACGCCCTGCCCCCCAGGGCCTTGGCCGCCAGCGCAAACGCCCGGTTGGGGATCCCCGAATTCAGGTGCACGCCGCCATTGTCGGCCCCGCCCGTGTAGAGGTTTTTCATGTGGGCCGGCTGGGGATCGCTGCCCAGGTCGGGATCGTCTGCATACGCCGTGCCGGGGTGTTCCATGTCGCGAATCGCCCGCCGCGTGGGGGCCGCCACCAACACCTCGCTGCCGATGAGCCAGCTCGCCTCCGCCGCCGTCTCCCCCCGCCGCCACTGCCGCACCAGCACCCCGAACACGTCGGAAAAATGCTCGTTGAGCGCCCCCGACTGGCCCCGGTAGACCAGATTGCTCGTGAACGACTGCACGCCGTGCGTCAGCTCATGGGCCACCACGTCGAGCGACCGCGTAAACCGCTGGAAAATCCGGCCATCGCCATCCCCATAGGCCATCTGGCCGCCATCCCAGAAGGCGTTGCTCATCGGCTGCGACTTCCCCGAGCCGTCGGGCTCCCCCACGTGCACGCTCGAAATGAGCGTCATCCCGTTGCCGTCGAGCGAGTTGCGGCCGAACACCTCGTGGAAGAAGTCGTAGGTGTCGCCCGAATGGTCGTAGGCCTCGTTCACGGCCACGTCGGCCGACTTCTTCTCCCCCTCACGCCGCACCAGCTTCCCCGGCAGCCGGTCCTTCCGGCGGGCATCGTAGACGAGCCGGTTTTTCGTGGCCGCCGGCGACGGCACCGCCATCATGCCGGGCACCCCCTGGGCAAACGCCCGCACCGCCCGCACCGCCGCCCCACGCGACAGCCCCGCGATCGCCAGATCGCGCGTCTCCGGATCCGCCGACCGCGCCAGCCGCTCGAGCATGTAGGGCGGAACGATGCACCGAATCGAATCGAGACCCGAGCAGACCATCCGCGTCATGCGACACCCCCTCCTGAAGGGTGGTTCAAGCCGGAAAAACTGGGTAGGGAAACCAGCCGCAAGGCTCCCGATTGGGCAGAGTCGTCCCGCGCTGACGATCGCATGGATGCCCTGAACGAGGGACTCACACTGAGCGGGACGATACCAAGCAGGGGGAGTGGTCGCAACCAATGAGAATCCGGACTTCGAAGCTCTTCCACGCCACCGTGGCACTCGCCGCCTCCGTCGCCACCGCCACTCCCACGCTGGCGGGCGAACATGGCGGACTGTTCCACGGCCTCACCGCCCCGGTGCGGGCCCTGCACCGCAAAAAGCCGCCCACCTGCCCCGACGACGCCGTCGAACGGCTGGCCGCCGAGATCGACTGGCTCGACCACCACATCAAGGTCTACGGCTCGATCGTGGCCAAACACCCCGACGTGTGGGGCCAGAACCGGCTCACCCGCGCCCGCTATGAATTCGAAGAGCAGATGCGGGCCCAACTGGGAGCCTTTCAGGAACTCAACAACGCCAGCCTCCGCCGCAGCGACCAGGCCTTTCTCGGGCTCGCCCTGGCCCTGGGCCAGACCCCCGCCGCCTCCGGCCGCCCCGGCACGACCAGACCCACCGAAGCCACGGCCAGCGTCACGAACCTGATCTCCAATCCCGTCGGCGGCGACACCGCCGGCGAGGCCGTGATCGCCCGCACGGCCCCCTTCGCCGCCACGCCGGCACCGTTCGCCACCTTCGGCCTCGACGCGGGCAACGCCGTCAGCCTCGAGCCGACGATCCACCTCGACCACCTGGCACGGTATCTCAACCACCTCCACGAACTGCGGCGGATCAACGAAGGCGACGACATCGCCGACGCCCCGGGCTATGCCCTCAACCTCGTGCGGATCCCCGTCTCCATCACCCCCGGCCACCATACCCAGGCCGGACACGGCGCCGAGATCACCGTCACCGCCGACCCGCAACTCGGCGACGACCTCCTGCCCGCCACCTTCCGCAACCTCGTCGTCAACGACCTCGTCGACCTGCTCGCCCCGGGAATCACCTTCGCGGTGAATACGCCCGCCGTGCGCGAAGCGATGCGAGCGGCGTCCACCGACGGTTGCATCGCGTGCGGTGGAAAGCCCGGAGCGGAAGCGACGGGACATGCCCTCCCCGAGTGGCCCGCCGCCGCCCTTCAGGGCATGCGGTCGCGGTCGATCTCCGTGCCGACGGCCAAGACCAGACGGGCCCGGATGCCGCTGCCCCCCGAGCAACTGGTCGACGTGATCGGGGAACGGCAGCTCGTCGTCCTGCTCCAAAGCACCGCCGAAGCCCTCGGCGCCCATCCCGCCAACACCCCCTGCATCGAATACCCGGATGTCCGCGGCTTTCTCGGCGAGGAACTCCAGGCCGCGTATGCATT
>JBILWX010000176.1:0-6138 GCA_044369655.1 Pirellulales bacterium | reverse complement strand
TGCGGGCGACAGCTGCTGCAGGCGACCGAATTCCCGTCGCCCGCCCTGCACGAGCAGGGCGGCAAGGTTCGGTGACGAGAGCGATTCGATGCCGTCGAGCCCGAGCCCCCCGGCGTGTCGGGCGAGCGCCTCCTCGACCGCGGGCGAGGGCCGACGGAGGCCGTCGAGATCGAGCCGGCCGACGTGAGCCGCCAGGATCGCGGCGTTGGATTCGGTGATCTCGATCAGACCGTCGAGACCGAGGTATCCCTCGTGGCCCGCCAGCGACCGCGCCGCGTCGCCCGACAGCGAGGTCAGCTGGTGCAGCGGCAAGGGACCGGAGTGCCGGGCCAGCACGCCCGCCGTGTCGTCGGTGAGGGCCGGCTCGAGCCTCGCGGCGGCGAGGAGCCCGGCGACATCGAGCCTGCCGGGATGGCCAGCCAGCACCGCGGCGGCCTCCGGGGAGAACATCGTCACGCCCGCGAAGTCGGTGCGGCCGTCGGCCAGCAGTTTGGTCGCAAGCGCGGAGCTCTCGATCGCCGACAACCCGCGCAGATCGACGGGACGCGGCGTGTTTGCCAGCTCTTCCGCCACGTCGGGCGACAGCGAGCGGAGCTCTGAAAAATCGGTGCGGCCGTCGGCGAGCAGCCGGGCCGCAAGCGGTCGGCTGGTGAGGGTGACGAGCTTGGGGAGCGGCAGCGGTCCGGCATGCCGCACGAGCACGACGGCCAGTTGCTCGGGGATGGCCGTACGAGTCGCCGCCTCGCGCGCGAGGCCGGCGAGACCGAGCGGGCCGGGGTGCCGGGCGAAGGCCGCCAGCACGGCGTCGTCGGCCGTCACGAGGCCGTCGAGTCGCAGCGGGCCGGGGTGAGCCGCGAGCTTGGCGGCAGCCGCCGCCGACAACCGCGTGAGGCGGTCGAAGTCGGTGCGGCCGTCCTGCAGCAGCTTGGCGGCCAGCGCGGACGAGTCGAGCGCGGTGAGCCCTTCGAGTGCGAGCGGGCCGCGATGCGCCGCCAGCGCGACAGCCGTTGCCTCCGGAAGTTCGCGGATGCCGGCGAGCCGCAGCGGTCCGGCGTGTGCCGCGAGCGCCGTGGCCGCTGCCGGCACGAGCGTGGCGACGCCGTCGAGGGCCAGCGGCCCCGCATGCGAGGCGAGGGCAGCCGCTACATCCGCGGTGAGATCGTCGATCGATGGCAGCGTGAGGCTGCCCGCCTGTCTGGCCAAGAGCTGCGCGGTGCCGGCCGTGAGGATGTCGGCCGTGCTCGCCCGCGTCACGAACGCCGTGAGGTCGAGGGGACGGCCCGCCGCGGCCAGGACGGGCAGGACGCTGTCACCGATATCCGCCAGCGCATGAAAATCGGTCGTGCCGTCGGCGAGCAGCCGGGCGGCGAGTGCAGGGGAGTGCACCGACTCGAGCGCCGGCAAGGCCAGCGGCCCCGCATGCCGGGCCAGCGCATCGGCGGCTGCGGGGGACAGCCGCCTCACACCGGAAAGGGTGAGCCGCGACCGGTGCGGTGCGAGCGACTCGGCGATCTCCACGGGGAGTTCCTCGATGGCCGCGAGGTCGAGCGGACCTGGATGCCGCGACAAGAGCGCCGCCAGCGGCGGCGAGAGGGACGCGACCGCACGGCTGCGCAGGGCCAGCCCCGCGATCGACAACGGCCCCGGATGCCGCGCGAGATCGCGGGCGGCCTGGTCGGAGACCGAGGCCAGACCGTCGAGGAAGAGCTCGCCGCGATGCGCACCGAGCGACCACGCGGCCTCGTCGGACAGCGACGACAGGCCGCCGAGTTCGATCTTCCCGGGAAACGGGGCGATCTCGGCGGCACGTGCCGCCGACAGCGTGCGGACCGCGGAGAGATCGAGCCGCGGCGCAGGGGGCGGGCGACGGGTGGCGATCAGGCCGACGACGACCCCGATCCCGACGAGGCTGGCGAGCAACGCCCCCCGCCGGAACGACGGTGGCTTGCCACGGCTGTCGTTTTGATCGCTGCTGGTCACGTGTCGCCGCTCCTGCACCTTGAGTCGCATGCCCGCAGCCGGCGGTTGGCCCGGTTCATGCCGCTCGAATCTTCGCTGCCGGTCGACCACATCGCAAGCCAGCGGGCGGAGCCCGCCAAGCGTCTCCCCACCGCCGCCGGGCACGATGCCCGGCCCGCACCAGCGGGCGAAGCCCGCCAAGCGACGGTCGGCAGGACGCCGAGCCGTCGCGTGTCTTCAGAAAGCCAACTCCAGATCCACGAAGGCCGCAAACAGGTTCGGTGACGAGCCGTTGAAGCTGCCGTAGAGCGCGTCGAAGCCGTCGCCCGGCAGCAGTCCCGACACGCCGCCGCGGAAGATGCAGTTGTTGTTGAGCAGCGGACGGTGCTCCATGCCGAGGCTCAGGTCGGTGCCGATGCTCTTCGAGATGTTGTCCTGGAAAACGAGCGCCTCGAGCGTCTGCGTGGTGTCGAAGAAGAGCAGATTGCAGTTGGTGATCAGCCGCGTTCGCTGCGTGAGCTCGAAATCGACGCCGGCGTTGTAGAGCTGCAGCCCCGGGTTCACGAAATTGGCCTGCGACTGGAACTTGTTGCCGGCCCGCAGATCGGGGTAGATGGAGAGCAGATTCTTCAGGTTCGTCCCGAGCAGCTTGATCTGCTGACGCACCCAGAAGCTGAACTCGCCGCCCGCGAACTGCGTGTTGTCGATGATGGCGTCGAAGCCGCCCCCCTTGTTGTCGTTGACGTTGTTGTCGCCGGAGGCATAGAAGACGGAGGTGCGAAACCGGATCCAGTCGGGTGAATAGGAGAGTTCGAGGGCCGCCATCGTGGCACCGATGTCGACCGGCTGAAGGGCGAGCTGGTTGAGCGAGTCACGGCCGAAGGCGTAGTAGAAGGCGCTCGAGACGTTGATTTCGTTGATGTGTCCGTCGGTGGCCAGGCCGAGGTAGGCGGCGTTCACCTGGTGCGGCGTGGCGATGCCGACGGGATCGGGCCGCACGAGGAACCCGTTCCTGTCGTACTCGGTCGTGGGGGCATCGAGGTCGTAGTGGAAGCTGGCCTGCACGGTGTGGCCGGGCCAGATGGCATCCTGCCGGTAATAGTTGGCGATCAGGATCTGCTGCTGCCGGGAGTCGAAGGTGTTCAGAAAACTGTTGGTGTCCTTTTCACGCTGGTCGAACACGATCAGGTTGAACTGGTCGCGGTTCGCCAGCCGGGTGCCGAACAGCCGGATCGAGCGGTTCAGGTCGCTGAAGATGAAACCGCGGAAGTCGCTCGTGAACGGCTGCGATCCGCCGCGGATCGACACGAAGTCGTAGTCGGGGCTCAGGTCGGCCAGCTTCGCCTCGATGAACCACTCCTCGATCGTGGCGAAGCCCCGGGACCGCCGGCGGCCGGCGGCCACGTCGGGACTCACCACCCCGAGTTCGTAGACCTCCAGGTAGTTCGTGTTGAACACCGGGGCGATCTTGATCCGCCAGTCGTTGGGTTTGAACGCCCGATCGCCGTGGATGAGGTCGAACGAGAGCGTGTAGTACTGCAGGAAGAAGAAGCCGTTGGGATTGCCGTAGAAATCCTCCTGCCCCGGTGTCGGCGTCGACTCGAACGGCGTGTTGGGCGTGGGCACCTGCCGGAAGTTGGCGATGGTGCGGCTGATCACGGCCATGTTGAAGAAGGTCTCCTGCCCGATGAGTGGGTAGTCCTCCTTGAGCAGGTTTTGGGTGTAGGGATTGAAGCCGTTGCCGAGCGCGTAGGGGTAGTCTTCCAGCCGCGGATGGCCGCGGCCGTACCGGTCCCACGGCTGCAGGCCGATCCGCCAGCGGTCCTCGATCGGCACGAAATGCGACGTCTCCTGCTCCTCGCTGGGGAGCACGCTGGAACTGCCGGTGAATCCCGCGGGCGGATACATGGGATACCGCAGCAGCGGATCGGCCACCGTCCGCTGCCCGGCAAGATCGAAAGCATTCTCCGCCGGATCGCCAAGAATGGGCGGGCCGCGGACCATCCCGGCCGCCTCGTCGGGGATGGCGTCCGCCATGCCTGCCGTGAGCGTCACCGGGGTTCCGCCGCCGGCATCGGCATGGAGGCATTGCTCGACGGCGTGGTGGGGGCCCACCAGCGGCAGGTGCATGTCGACCGAGGGAAGAGGCCGGGGCCACGAGGCGCCACCGCCGACAGCCTCGCCGAAGCCGGCGGCCACCGAGGGCAGCATCAGCCCCGTCGCCTCGTCACCGAGCAGGCACCAGACCAGTTCCTCGGCTGAAAACGCCGTCGAACAGCCGGCGGCCCAGAGACAGAACAGGAGCATGCGCAGCACATGCTGCGGGCTCCATACGTGCTCTCGGCTGGTCTGCCGGGCGTCACATGGTGACGTCCAGAGGAAGGTGAACACCGGCGGAACTCTCCCGCTCGAAAAGTCAGGTTGTCCCTCGATCGCTGGTCGGTGGACCGTCGCGGCCCCCCCGCTGAACGCTCATGCGGGTGGTATCGGTCACAAGGGTGGGGGAGACTTCGACGTTTTCAACGATTGCACCCATCAGCGGCGGAAAGATCGGCTGGATGGCGGCGTTGGGGCGATGCACACAAGAGAGGCGGCCGGCCTCCAGTCGTTGGCAGCGAGACATCCGCAACCAGGGAGAGATGGAGGACCTGGCGAGCCGAGGGCGAACTGGGCGATTCTGTGAAGCTGATGGACGTCACCACCATGAACACCCCGCTCCCGGCTTCCACTCCCGGAACACCAGCATCACGGCCTGCGTCCTTCTGGCGAGCCATCGCGGGCGGCGTCTGCTTCTGGGGCGTCGCGTGGAGCACGATGTCCCACGCCCACGATCTCACGCCCTGCATGGGTAGGCCCGCGACGGAGCGCAGGCACTTCCAGGGCAACCCCTTCGACCGCGCCGGCAATCCGCAGTGCATCTCGCCCCTGGCGAAATCCGCTGAATCGCCGCACGAGGAGGGCTACTACGTCGGCGGCGGCGCCCGCGTGAAGAGCCGCGGCGGCGAGGAACGCCGGCACCATGAGGGAACCTGGGGCGTGGACTACACGGGTATCCTCGTCCACAAGAAGACGAACCTCGGCTGGTGGCACGGCAGCCGCTACCAGGGCGGTGTCGGCTCATACCCGACCGACGGCCCGCGGCTGGTTCACAGGCCGTAAGCCGCTGGCGCCTCTCCTGCACAGTCCTCTCTCCGTTCCCCACCGCCACGCTCGCCCGCCATGCCCCCAGACAACGACGGCGACGATGAGGACGGGCGCTCGATCACGTACGCGCGGCCGAGCGACTACGAGCTGACCCTGCTCAAGCCCTTGGCCCGACAGTTCCCCACCATCGACGCTGCGTTGGCGGAAATCGCGCGGCTGTCGGCCATCCTGACGCTGCCCATGGGAACGGTGCATGTCATCAGCGACGTGCATGGCGAAGACAAAAAACTCCGTCACATCATCAACAACGCCTCGGGAACGCTACGACCGGTGGTGGAACAGCTCTTCCGCCACCGGATGACAGCCGCCGAATTCCAGGAACTCCTCACCCTCATCTTCTATCCTGCGGAGGTGACCGGACGACTTGCGGCGGTGCTCGACGACCGCGAACAGGTCCGCGACTTCGCGCTTCGCATGCTCCGGCCGCTGTTCGAACTCGTCCGCGTTCTGGCAGCCCGCTACAGCCTCAGGCGGGTGCAACGGGTGCTCCCCCCGGAATATGCCTCCCTCTACGCCGAACTGCTGCAGGAACCGACCGCGGAACGGGGAGAGGGCTTCCTTAACGCGATCGTCGATCGGCTGCTGGGCTGCGACCGCGTGTTGCACCTCGTGCATATCACCTGCCGGTTGATCCGCAATCTCGCCGTCTACGAGCTGATCATCGCCGGCGACTGCTGGGACCGCGGCCCGCGTGGTGATCGTGTCGTCGACTACCTGCGCTGCCAGCCCAACGTGTCGTTCGTGTGGGGCAATCACGACGTCGCCTGGTTGGGTGCCTGCCTGGGCCACGAGCCGCTGATCTGCCACGTGCTGAGGATCTCGCTTCGCTACCGCCGTATCGCCCAACTCGACGAGGGCTACAGCATCCCGATGACGCCCCTGGAGCACCTCGCGGAGACCGCGTATGCCGACGATCCATGCCGCGACTTCCAACCGCAGACGAACGGCCTGCGGCCGAACGGCTTGGTGGCGAGG
>JBILWX010000174.1:0-6206 GCA_044369655.1 Pirellulales bacterium | reverse complement strand
AGCGGATGGCCGATCTGTTGGCGTTTCTGGCGAGGCCGTGACAGGAAAAAGGGGACGTGCTCGGGAGTGTTCGGCACGGAATGTGCCGGCGGGCGGATTCCCTTGCTTGCGCTGCGGGCTTGGATGGAGGCTCCCATGCAAGCCCGACGCGCGAGCGAGGGAATCCATCGATGGGAACCCCGAGTCACTCCGCCCAGGCCGACACCGGCACGCAGCTGCAGAACAGGTTGCGGTCGCCGTGGACGTTGTCCACCCGGCCGACCGACGGCCAGTATTTCCCTCGCTTGAGGCTGGACACCGGAAACGCGGCGACCTCGCGGGAATAGGGGCGGTTCCAGTCGTCGTCGGCGACCACGGCCGCCGTGTGCGGTGCGTGCTTGAGCGGGTTGTCGTCCTGCGGCCAGACCCCCTCCTCCACCTGCCGGATCTCCTCGCGGATCGCGATCATCGCCGCGATGAACCGGTCGAGCTCGGCGAGCGGCTCGCTCTCCGTCGGCTCCACCATCAAGGTGCCCGGCACCGGGAAGCTCAGCGTGGGGGCATGGAGCCCAAAGTCGATCAGCCGCTTGGCCACGTCCTCGGCCGTGACGCCGCTCGTCTCCTTCAGGGGCCGCAGGTCGAGGATGCACTCGTGCGCCACACGGCCGTTGTCGCTCGTGTAGAGCGTCGGGTAGTGGCCGCGGAGTCGGAAGCTCACGTAGTTGGCGGCGAGGATGGCTGCCTCGGTGGCGTGCCTGAGCCCGTCGGCCCCCATCATCCGGCAATACATCCAGCTGATCGGCAGCACGGCGGCATTGCCCAGCGGCGCGGCCGACACGGCGCCCACGTCGCCCGTCGGCAGGCCCGCCGTGGCATGGCCCGGCAGATAGGGCACGAGGTCTTCGACCACGCAGACCGGGCCGACGCCAGGGCCGCCGCCGCCATGCGGGATGCAGAAGGTCTTGTGGAGGTTCAGGTGGCTGACGTCCCCGCCGAATGCACCCGGAGAAGCGACGCCCACCAGCGCGTTCATGTTGGCGCCGTCGACATAGACGCGGCCGCCGTGGCGATGGACGATCGCGCAGAGTTCCCGCACCTGCGTCTCGAAGACGCCGTGGGTGCTCGGATAGGTGATCATCACCGCCGAGAGACGGTCGCCATACTGCTCGCACTTGGCGCGGAGGTCGGCCAGATCGACGTTGCCGTGGGCGTCGCAGGCCGTGACCACCACCTCCATGCCGGCCATCTGGGCGCTGGCGGGGTTCGTGCCGTGGGCGGACGACGGGATCAGGCAGATCGTTCGATGGCCCTGGCCACGGGCCCGCTGCCAGGCCTGGATCACGAGCAGGCCGGCGTATTCCCCCTGGCTGCCGGCGTTGGGCTGCAGGCTGATGCCGGAGTAGCCGGTGGCCTCGCAGAGCCATTCCCGCAGCTGCCGGTCGAGCTCGGCGTAGCCCTGCAGCTGGTCGGCGGGGGCGAAGGGATGGACGTTGGCGAACTCGGGCCAGGTGATCGGGATCATCTCGCTCGTCGCGTTGAGCTTCATCGTGCAGCTGCCGAGCGGGATCATGCTGCGGTCGAGCGCGAGATCCTTGTCGCTTAAAGAACGGATGTAGCGGAGCATCGCGGTCTCGCTCGAGTGCGTGTTGAACACCGGATGCGTGAGGAAGTCGCTCGTCCGCCGCAGGCCGGCCGGAATGAGCGGCTCGATGCCCCGCTCGTAGGCGGCCAGATCGGGCAGGCTCTGTCCCGGCACCGCGAACACGCTCCAGAGCCGCGAGAGATCGTCGCGGGTGGTGGTCTCGTCGAGCGCGATCGCCAGCGTGCGGGCGTCGAGCATCCGCAGGTTCATGCCGAGTTCGCGGGCCCGCGCGGCCAGGCTCGCGGTGCGGTCGCCCGTGTCGAGGGCGAGCGTGTCGAAGGCGTGGGTGGTGCGGACCGTCACGCCGAGCCGCTTGAGGCCGTCGGCCAGCACCGCCGTGAAGGCCGAGATCCGCTGGGCGATCCGCGTGAGGCCGGCCGGCCCGTGGTAGACGGCATACATGCTCGCCACCACCGCGGGCAGCACCTGGGCCGTGCAGATATTGGAGGTGGCCTTCTCGCGGCGGATGTGTTGTTCGCGGGTCTGCAGGGCGAGCCGATAGGCGGGCCGGCCCTCGGCATCGATGCTCACGCCCACGAGCCGCCCCGGCAGCGACCGCTTGAAGGCGTCGCGGCATGAGAAAAACGCGGCGTGCGGACCGCCGCAGCCCATCGGCATGCCAAACCGCTGCGTGGTGCCGACCACGATGTCGGCCCCCCACTCGCCCGGCGGCACGAGCAGCGTGAGCGCGAGCAGGTCGGCCGCCACGCAGAGCACGGCCTGCTTGGCATGAACCCGTTCGGCGAGCCCGCGCCAATCGGCCACGTCGCCATCGGTCGCGGGATACTGGACCAGCACGCCGAAGCAGTCCTCGCGTTCGAGCAGATCGCCGACGCTGCCGATTTTGATCTCGATGCCGAGCGGACGGGCCCGCGTCTGGAGCACCTCGAGCGTCTGCGGATGGCAGCGGCCGTCGGCCAGAAACACCTTGCTCGCGGTGGTCGAGGTCCGCCGCGCGAGCGTCATCGCCTCGGCCGCGGCGGTGGCCTCGTCGAGCAGCGAGGCATTCGCGATCGGCATGCCGGTGAGATCGCAGACCATCGTCTGGAACGTGACGAGCGCCTCCATGCGGCCCTGGCTGATCTCGGCCTGGTAGGGCGTGTAGGCGGTGTACCAGGCGGGATTTTCCAGGATGTTCCGCAGGATCACGCCGGGCGTGTGGGTGCCGTGGTAGCCCTGACCGATAAAGCTCTTGAGGAGCCGGTTGCGGGACGCAAGGGCCTTGAGCTCGGCGAGGGCCGCCGCCTCGGTGACCGGGGCCGGAAGCCTCATGGTGTCGCGGCGGGCGATGCTGGCGGGGACGATTCCCTCGATGAGCGATTGGCACGAAGCCTCACCGATCGCGTCGAGCATGTGCCGCTCGTCGGCGGCGTCGAGCCCGATGTGCCGGCCGCGGAATTCCGTGGCATTTTCCAGGAATGCCAGCGGGATGGCGAATGGCTCCGACGATGAAGTCTGAGCCGACGGTTGGGGCGCAACAGAGGCCGAAGGAGAGGCCGACATGACAGGGCTCCAAGCTGGGGAGATCTTGGCCGGTGGAGCGACGTGCCTCCATCGGGAACCCTGTTGTCCTTTGACCTGAGAGATTCGCCGCGGGCCTCGCCCACGGGTTGCCCCTTCGGTGGACCCGGGTATGAGAACCCGAGTCGCTCTCCAACAGTGTGGTAGTCAGTACTTTTGCCTGAGCGTTCGGCCTTCGGCGGTCTTGCGACTCTCTCCTGACTTGAGGAAGTCTAGCCCTGAGCGGGAAAACCGACAACGCGGCACTGGACAGGTTTCCCGCGCGAAGCATAATCTTGCTAGAACGACAGGTGGTTCCGGCTGCGATTCTGGACGCGGTCGGGGCGACGGTCGGTCGATTGCGCCGCGGATTTCCCTGGTGGAGAATCCCGGCGGGTTTGCCGTTCGTTGATCTGAGTTGTCGAACATTTTTCACCTTCGATTCCTCCCTACCCCACTCCCTCCTTTCCTCCAGATATCTGCGGAACTCCCGGCTCGCGGCGGCTCAGGCGGAGCGGTCGCGGCCGGACGGCAAGATTCCCCGCGACGCCACGCTCCCGTGAGCACGGTCGGGTTCTCGCTGCACCACATCAAGAACACACGAGGATTTCCACCCATGCCTCCGCGCTCGCAACGTGCCCGGATCACCCGTGTCGAAATCGTCGCCGCCCTGGCCAGTTGGACGCTCTCCATCGTGACGACGGCAGCCCTGGCCGCGGTCGGCTGGTTCGGGCATGCCACGCACTGGACCTTCGGCCTCGGCGGTCATGATGCCGCGCATGCCGAGGCAGGCCACGCGGCGGCCGCGGGGGGGGCCACTGAGCATGCGGCGGCTGATCATGGCCGCCAGGAACATGGCAACGGGGGGCATGGCCACGAGGATGCGGGCGGGGACGAGGCTTCGCCCTCCGGCCATGCCGAGGCCATTCGCTTCAAGTCCAAGGAGGCGATGGAACGCACCGGCATCGAATTGGTGCCGGTCCAGCAGCGTCCAATGGTCAGCGAACTGGTCGCCAGTGGCGTCGTCCAATACGACCAGCGGAATATCGCGCAGCTCGCGGCCCGCGTGCCAGGGAGCGTCTGGCGGGTGGAAAAGCATCTGGGAAGTCCCGTGCGCAAAGGAGACGTGCTCGTCGTCATCGAGAGCCGCGAGGTGGGAACCCTGAAGGCCGAGTTTCTGAATGCCTTGGTCGCCCACGAGGCCAAGAGGGAACAGCTGAGCATCCTGGAGGAGGTGCAGGGGGCGGTGATGGGCCGGCAGCTCCGCGAGGCGAAATCGGCCCTCCGCGAGGCCCGCAACCATCTCACCAACGCCGAACAGGCGCTCGTGAACCTGGGGCTGGACGTCTCGATCACCGACTACGAGTCGCTCGATGACGCCGCCCGTGCGGCCCGCATTCGCACCGCCGGCCTGCCGGCATCATTGGTCGCCACCATCGATCCCGACCATGTCACCTCGAACCTGCTGCCGCTGTATGCTCCCTTCGACGGCGTCGTGATCGGCCGCGATGCGGTGGTGGGCGAAGTGATCGATCCGGCCGAGCCGATCTTCGAGGTGGCCGACGTCTCCACGATGTGGGTCGTGCTGAATGTCAGCAAGGAGGACGCCGGCAGGGTGGCGCTCGGCCAGCGGGTGCGGTTTCGCCCGGACGGCACCACCGACGACTACGAAAGCCGAGTCGCCTGGATCAGCACCGAGGTGAATCAGGAAACGCGGACGCTCGAGGTGCGGGCGGAGATTTCGAACGGGCCGGAAACGCCGGCCGCGGCGCCGCCCGCCGATCGCGGCACGGTGGCGGGCCTGCGGGCCAATACGTTCGGCAGCGGCCGCATCGAGGTCGACCGCCGCGGCACGGCGATCGTCGTGCCCCGCAGCAGCGTGCAGTGGGACGGCAGCCGCTGGATCGTGTTCGTGCCGGCCGGTGACGGAGCCTTTGCGGCCCGGCCGGTCAGCCCGGGCGTGCAGCAGGGCGACTCGATCGAGATCGTGGGCGACTTCGCTGGAGGCCCGGCACCGACGCACGTCGTGGGCGCCGGCAGCCACGTGCTGAAGAGCCAGATCCTGCTCGAGCGGATGGAGGCGGGCGAACTGTAATTGACCGCGGGAAAAGCCATCCATGGCCTTTTCCCGCTCGATCGGCCGGTGGGAAAGCCAAGGTTTTCCACGGCCGACGGGCATCGCCTCCGGCGATGCAGCTACGAATTTGAAGTCTTCTGGTCGTACTGTTTCATGCTCGAAAAAATCATTTCGTGGTCGCTGTCGCACCGGATCGCGGTGCTGTTCGGGGCGGCCGTCGTCTGCCTGATCGGTTGGGTGGCCGTCAATCGGCTCGTCGTCGACGCCTTCCCCGACACGACGCCGGTGCAGGTGCAGATCAATACCGTCGCCCCCGGCATGGTGGCCGAGGAGATCGAGCGGCAGATCACCTTCCCGATCGAGTTGTCGATGGGCGGCATGCCCGGCCTCGAGGGGCTGCGAAGCGCCAGCATGTTCGGCCTGTCGGTGGTCATCGTCACCTTCCGAGACGGCACCGACATCTATTTCGCCCGCCAGTTGATCAACGAACGGCTCACGACCGTGAGCGTGCCCGGCGGCGTCGAACGCCCCGAGATGGGGCCGGTGTCGACGGGACTCGGCGAGGTGTTTCATTATCTGCTCGTGCCGAAGGCTCCCGCGGCTGGGGTCGAGCCTTCCTTGGGCGGTGCCGACACCGCCGCGGGGGGTGGCATGAGCCTGACGGACGTGAAGACGCTCCAGGAATGGACGCTCAAACCGGCGCTGCGGAGCGTGCCCGGGGTGGCGGAGGTGAACGCTTGGGGCGGCCTCAACAAGCAGTATCAGATCCGGGTCGATCCCGTCCTGCTCCGCAAATACGGACTCTCGTTCGACGAGGTCGTGGCAGCCGTCCCGCGGAACAATTTCAACGTCGGCGGCGGCTCGATCGACCGTTCCGGCGACGCGGTGCTGGTCTACGGCGTGGGCCGGACGGTCGATGTCGAGCAGATCGGCAAGATCGTGATCGCGTCGCGCGAAGGAACGCCGATCCGGATCCGCGACGTGGGCGAGGTGGTCATCGGCCACGAG
>JBILWX010000211.1:0-4445 GCA_044369655.1 Pirellulales bacterium | reverse complement strand
CGCCGTCGGCCGTGCCATAGCGAGGGCCGCCGTGGCGAGTGAGCCCCAGCATGCGGAAGTGCCGCACGACTGGCGGCGTCGGACTGGCGTGAATCAATGCCAGCCAGATGTCGCCGCGGTCGTCGACCGCGAAGCTCGACAGACCACCGTTGTTCTTGTGCGACTGGATCTCCTCTGGCGTCTCGCGGCCGTCGCCATTGGCATCGATCCAGATCTCCGTGCCTTGCTTGCGGATCTCGCCGCAAGGAATCGCGATCTCCCCCTCGTAGCGGAAGATCTTGCAGCTCTCCACCTGCCCCTGGCCGCTCGTGTAGAGCATGAGCTTCCTGTCGGGGCCGACGCGGCGGACGATCGCCTGCGAATTGCCGACCCGGACCGGCTTGCCGAACCGGGTTGCATCCCATGAGTATCCCTTCAGGCTCCATTCCCGACCGGGTGCCGCGGCATCGAGATCGAGCCCCATGTGCAGGTAGGTGCCGTAGATGTCGGCGCCGTCGCTATCGGGATCGACGTCGGGCGTGTTGCAGAAGATGAGGCTGTTGAGCCGCCAGGCGAGCGTGCCGTCGGGATTGAACTTCCGCAGGTCGGTGCCCTGCAGGCCGGAAGAGACGTAGATCGCGCCCTTCTCGTCGATGCCCACGCCCGTGAGACTGCAAAACCGGGCATCGCCCCCAGCCGCCGGATCGGTGATGCGGCCCGGATGGCTGCCCGCGTAGATTCCCTTCTTGACGCCGAACGTATCGGCCAGCGCTGGCTGAGCACCAAGATGGTCGTAGATGCGGATGTTTTGGTCGGGGCCGTTTTCGGCCACGAGCAGCCGGTCCTTGACCGCGTCGTAGGCCAGCCCGGCGGGATTCACGACGTCGGTGATCTGCCGGCCCGTGAAGGTGCCGTCGGGCGAGTAGCACTTGATCGCAGCGGGATAGCGGGCGGTGGTCGTTTCGGCCTTCGCAGGAAAATCGTCGGCTCGCTGCGTGATCCAGACGTGGCCGCGTGTGTCGACCGCCATCGGACCGGGCCGGTCGAATGCAAACCGTCGATCGGCGACCTCGTGCAATTCGCCCTCGAAGCCGTCCACCGCCGGACCGCCACAGTTCAAGGCAAACACTCTCTTCCCGTCGGCCGCCAGCACCTCGAAGCCGCACACGACGATGTGGCCGTTGCCGCCGGCCCCACGCTCGAAGACGACCCTCAGCTTGCCCTTCGCATCGGGCTTCGCGCCGGGAAGATCGACGACCGCCGCCTTGAATGCCCCGCCCGCCGCGGCCACCACGTCGAAGCCCTTCACCGCCTTGGTCTGCGAGCCGCCGATGCTGATCAGCCGGCGGCCGGGCTTGTCTTCCGTGTATTCCGCGAAGTGACAGCGGATCGTGTAGGTGCTTCCGGCATCAAAGCCGGAGACGACGTAGGGCGTATAGTCCGTCTCCCGCTGGCTCTGGTAGACGATGGCCGGCGCGGCGTTGGCGACGCCCGTGGTATCGACCGGCTTCGCGGCGACATTCACGGTCGTGTTGCCGGCGAGATACCGCGGCGAGAAGGCGTCGGGCCGCACCACGCGAACGCAGTTGTCGCGGGCATCGCCCACGAACAGCTCGTCGCCCGCCTTCGCCAGGCCGCAGAGGATGTTCATGCGCTTCGTCTTGTCGAAGGGATCGATCGTGAGATAGAGCGGCTTGGTCGCGGCCGCGGTGCCGAGCATGTCGGTCTCCCAGAGATACCGGTTGGAGATCGCGTAGACGTGCCTGCCGTCGCCGATGATCGAGCCCTCGCCGCAGAAGCCGCTGCCGAAGGCCTCGTTGCCGTCACGGAAGCTCTTCACCACGCGGCCGTCGCGATAGAGCTTGATCGCCTCGCCGCCCCCCTCGTCCCAGAAGGCGTTCGTGTAGCAGGTGCCGTCGGGGGCGGTCCAGAGGCTGCCGATATGGTTCGACACATGCCTGTCGGAGCGATTGCCACCGAACGAATTGCCCACCCAGCTCGTCCGATGGCCGAGCCGTGGCGGGCCGATCCGGATCTCGTCCAACCCGGCCGTGGCCGATTCCTTTCCGGGGCCGCCGGCGACGAAGAAGCCGACCTCGAGCGGCCCCTCGGCCGCGAACTGGCTGCCGCTCGTGTTGCCCAGCGGGCTCCAGAGCTTGCCATCCGGTGATTTCGAGACGGCGAAGTTGCTGCCGAGTCGCGTGAGCTTGAGCCACAGCGGCGGCGACTGGCGGACGGCGATGCCACCCTGGGCGTGGAACGCTTTGCCCTCGCCACCGGCAGCCGGCTCACGGACCATCCACTGGAGAGCATGGTCGCCCTCCTTCGTGTCCCGGAAACAAAACGCCAGTGCGGCGACCGGGCCCGTAGGGCTCGTGCCGCTGCGAATCATGATGCCGCCTCGGGAGTGGTCAGGCCCAGAAAAGTCCGCCAGCCTGGCCACGATCTCCACGTCGCCGCCGGGATGGGCCATCGACGTGAAATGCAACTGGTCTTCCTTCTGATGCGTCCCGGTTCCGGAGCCGACGATCCGCAGCGAACGGTCACCGGGCTGGCTTGAGCCGGCCACCGGCGGTGAGCCGATCTCGGTGTCGCGCCATTGTGAAGCGGGGGGTGCTGACCGGACCGATTCCGAATGGATCATGGCGGCAGCCGCCACCGCGATGGCCGTCAGATGAAAAGAAACGACGCGTCTCAGGCCGCGGCTGTTCATGCTGCCTCCTTTGGACCAGGTCGCCGCGCTCCGCGGCCACGGCCTCGTTATGGACCCGCGGCGGCCGGCCGCACAACTGGCGAATCAGCCAGTTGTGCCCCCATCGTGGTGGGCGCTACAACAACTTGACCGCCGAGATGATCCAGGACGCAACGAATCGGCGGCGACCGAGGCAGAATAATGAAATGTGCCCGCATCATGCTGGCAGCAGTTCTCTGCTGCCTTGCTCGCCCAGGCTCAGCAGCGGAGGCTCCACGCTATTACCGCGAGACTGCATCCCTGTCGGACTCGAGGGCCCTCGCGGCTGACGTCGTCGTGTACGGTGGCACGCCGGCTGGCGTTGCGGCCGCGATCGCAGCGGCCCGCGGTGGCAGGAACGCCGTCCTCGTCTCGTTCAATCGCCATGTTGGTGGCCTGACCTCCGGAGGCCTCACGGCGACCGACCTTGGGAACGAAGCGGCCATTGGCGGCTTTGCCCGCGAGTTCTACGCGACGCTTGGCCGGAACACCGGGTTTTCGTCCGCGGCGGCCGAGGAAACGTTTCGCCGGCTGCTGGCGGACGCCGGCGTGACCGTTGTCTTGGAGACCCGGCTCACGGGCGTGCGCATGGCGGGGCCTCGCATCGAGCACCTGGAGTTCGAGGATGGCGGTACCGCGTCCGCCAGGTATTTCATCGACGCCACCTACGAGGGCGACCTGTTCGCGGCCGCGGGCTGCACCTACCGGGTGGGCCGCGAGCCCGTCGCGGAGTTCGACGAGTCGTACAACGGCATGCACGTTCGCGACGAGCAGCAATTCGTAATCGATGTCGATCCCTTCGTGACTCTCGGCGATCCCGGCTCCGGCCTCTTGCCCGAGATATCGCGAGAGCCAGCGCCGGTCCGCCGCGGCTTGTCGGTGCCGCTCCCCGAACTCTACCGCCTTCGCGAATCGATCTTCCGGGACCACGTCTCCTACCAACAGGGGCTGCTGTACTTCCTGGCCCACGATCCCGCCGTGCCGCAGTCGATCCGTGATCGGATGGCCGGGTGGGGGCTCGACCCGAAGGAGTTCGCAGCGACGGGTCACTGGCCGCATCAGCTCTATGTTCGCGAGGCCCGACGGCTCGTCGGGGAATACGTGATGACCGAGCACGAGTGCCTCGGTCGGCGACAAGCGCCGGGGGCGGTCGGGCTCGCGGCCTACAACATGGACTCCCACAACTGCCAGCGGGTGGCGATCGTCACGGGGGAGCGTGCTGTGGTGCGCAACGAGGGAGACGTGCAGGTGCGGTGCCCGCGGCCTTATCCGATCGCCTATCGGTCGCTCACGCCGCGGCGAAGCGAATGCGAGAACCTGCTGGTGCCGGTCTGCCTTTCGGCGACGCACATCGCCTACGGGTCGATCCGCATGGAGCCTGTGTTCATGATCCTCGGGCAGTCGGCCGGCATCGCGGCGTCGCTCGCCATCCCGGATGGGCGTGCGGTGCAGGATGTGGCATACAACGCGCTCCGGCTCCGATTACTGGACGCCAGACAGGTGCTCGAATAGGCGGGTGCGTCGAACCGCCGCGTCGTCGGCGGCCGGTCACTCCGATTCCAGGTCGAAATTGCACTCGTTCGGCCCTGGCTTGAGTTCCCACTCGAGCCCGCTCGGTGAGTGCAACATTCTTTCTGTGAATCGCCGGTGCGATTTGAAGAGGTGGGCCATCGAGGCTTTCTTGGAAGTACTTCACCTCCTCCAAGGAACCTGCGACGACCCACCAAGATGAATG
>JBILWX010000173.1:0-6267 GCA_044369655.1 Pirellulales bacterium | reverse complement strand
CAACGACAACGGCTTCCCCCGCCGCAACTGGGATTCGCACGAAGACGTGGAGCGCGACCACGGCCCGCTGGCCACCGGCATGGCCCGAGGCGCGGCCGCCCTCATCAAGGATCTCGACCAGCGGGGGCTGCTCGACGACACACTCGTGCTCTGGACGACGGAATTCGGCCGCATGCCGAGCTCGCAGGGCGGCAAGGGGCGCGACCACAATCCGTTCGTCTTCACCAACTGGCTCTGCGGCGGCGGCATCAAGGGCGGGGTCATCCACGGGGAGAGCGACCAGTGGGGCTACAAGCCGATTGACCGCGACCATCCGACGACGGTGCACGACGTGCACGCGACCGTGATGCGGCTCCTGGGCATCGAACACACGAAGCTCACCTGGCGGAACAACGGCATCGACCGCCGGCTGACCGACGTGCACGGCCACGTCATTCAGGGCATCCTGTCGTAGCGGCGGCCTGACGGGGTGCTCAAAGAAGCGTCAGGAGCCTTTCTCCTCGCCGAGCGGACCTCCACCCGACTGCGATGCCCTCGATTCGTTGCCTCGATTCGTTCTCTCGGTAGGCTAGCGAGGCGGGCGGTTGCTCCGACCTGCCAGGAGACACGTGATGCGGCGCATGCTTGTTGCGATGATGGTGCTCTTCGCTATGCGGTTTGCCGCCGGCCTAGCCGCCGCCGAGCCCGCCAGGGGGCTCTTCCCGGATGCCCCTGGGCTCTGTTCCTACACGTTTCGCAACCAGTTCGCGAACGACGTGCCCGGCACGCTCGACGCCGTCAAGGCGCTGGGCATCACCGACATGGAGTTCTCGAATCTCTTCGGCCTCACGGCGGCCGAACTCCGGCGGCTGCTCGATGAACGCGGGATGGTCTGCTCTTCTTATGGCGTGGGCTACGAAGTGGCCGTGGGGAAGGCCGACGAGGTGGCACGGGATGCGCTCGCGCTTGGTGCGAAGTACGTGCGGGTGGCTTCCATCCCGCACACGGCCCCGTTCACCGTCGAGCGGGCACGGGAGGCGGCGGCGGAGTTCAACCGCGTCGGCCGACTGCTCCGCGAGCGGCATGGCCTGACCTTCTGCTACCACAACCATGGCTACGAGTTCGTGCAGCATGGCGACGGCACGCTCTTCGACCTGCTCATGGCCGAGACGAATCCGGAGGATGTCGGCATCGAGATCGACATCCTCTGGGCGCACTTTCCCGGCGCCGATCCGGCGGCGCTCATCGACCGGTACGGCAGTCGCGTCAAACTTATGCACCTCAAGGATCTCAAGCAGGGGGTGAAGGGGGATTTCACCGGCAGAACCGATCCAGACAACGACGTCGTGCTCGGCACCGGCCAGATCGACGTGCCGGCGGTCCTGCGGGCCGCCAAGCGGGCGGGAGTTGACCACTATTACATCGAGGACGAGAGCACGGCCGCCCCGGCCCAGGTGCCGCGGTCTCTCGTCTACCTCAAGTCGCTCTCCGAATGACGGCTGCGCCTGCCTGAGCGCGCCGCGGATGTCTTTGGCTTCGGGCGAAACCAACACGTGCGGGTTCAAGAATCACGGGACCAAGAAGTCTGGTATCCTTCGCCGATGGCCCACTGGATTTCCCTCGTCGTCGACGGTTTGGATCGTGGCTGCTGTGCCGATGTCTCTGCGGCGATGTTCGACCTCGGCGCCGCCGGGGTCGCCGAGGAGGGGGACCGTGGCATCGAGCCAGCCACGCGTCAGACATGGGACCATGGCCCGCCGGAGCCGCCGGCTGAGACCATTCGCCTGCGAGTATGGTTCGATTCGCCGGATGCCGCCTTGCGAGAGGCCGCCGAGGCGTGTCTGCCACGCGCTGCCGACGCTCGCTGGGAGGCGGCGCCCGACGAGGATTGGTCGACCACGTGGCGGGTCCACTTTCCCGTTCTCCGCATCGGCCGGCTCGTCGTCGCGCCGCCCTGGGAGGAGGAGCCTGGGGCCCTGATTCTCGAGCCGGGGCAGGGGTTTGGGACGGGTCAGCATGCGACCACGCGTCTGGTCCTCGAACGGCTCGTCTGCCTCCTCGACCATGAAGGTGATGCGACGCCCCGTAGCCGCGTGCTCGACGTCGGCTGCGGCTCCGGGATCCTCGCGCTGGCCGCGGCCCATCTCGGGGCCGATGCCTACGGCATCGATCACGACCCATTCGCTGTCGACGGGGCGCGGTCTCAGGCCACCCGCAATAGCTTGAGCGTGCCCTTCGACACCACGCCGCTCTCCGACGTGCCGGGCCGATGGACCATCGTGCTTGCAAACCTGTTCGCCGACACCATCGTCGAACTGGCTGAATCCCTGATGGCGAAAACAGAAAAACATCTGATCCTGGGCGGCATTCTGGCCGATCGCGAGCGACGTGTTCGCGAGGTCTTCGACCCGCGATTCGGTCAGCCGGATCGCGTGGAGGACGGCGAGTGGGTCTGCCTGCACTACCGTGCGCCGGTCGCCTGAAGTGGGACGCGACGGCCGTTGGAAACGACAAGGCCGGAGAGCGCCTCGCGACACCCTCCGGCCCTGGAAACGTTTTCAGTCGGTGCGGTCTAGTAGCGGCGACCGCCGCCACCACCGCCATACCCACCGCGACCGCCGCCGCTGCTCTCACGCGGCTTGGCCTCGTTGACGGTCAGCGCGCGACCATCGAACTCCTTCTCGTGCATGCCGCTGATCGCCCGCTGGGCGGCATCGTCAGCCTGCATCTCCACGAAGCCGAAGCCCTTGCTGCGACCCGTGTCGCGATCCTGGATGACCTGTGCGCTGACGACGGTGCCGAATTCGAGGAACATCTGCTCGAGCGCCTCGCTCGTCACGCTATACGCAAGGTTACCGACATACAGTTTCTTACCCATTCCAAAAACACTCCTAGCAATGACCCTAAGATGCTTTCGGGGTCAGGTCGAAAGGGCCAGAAAGTGGCAGCCCGCCAGCGGGTAAGGGCGAGGATAAAGAAGCGGCGACAAAGGCCAGACGGCCATGCGCAACGACTTGCGTCGACTCAAACCAACCGGTTCACTCTAGGTCACCATGGGGCGAAATGCAACGTCGTTCCTGGCCCAGGCTTCCGAAAAAGGTGCCAGCCACCAAATCTGGGCAATGTGGCAGATCACCTTGCGCAGGGTACCTGTTTTTGGTGGCTGGCACCTTTTCGGTCAGGTTCGGAGCGTCGACATTCCGCCATCGACTCCGAACACTTGCCCTGTCACCCAGCCGCTCTCCGCGGAGAGCAGGAATCTCACCAGCGCGGCGACATCCGCCGGCATGCCGATCCGCTTCAGCGGATACCGGGCCGCAATCGCCTCGCGTTTGTCGGGAGAGGAGAGCAGCCGGGATGCGAGCGGCGTGTCGGTAAGCGCCGGCGCGATGGCGTTCACCCGGATCTTCGGGGCCCACTCCGCCGCCAGCGACCGTGTCAGGCCTTCGACCGCGCCCTTGGCGGCGGCGACCGACGCGTGCATCGGCATGCCCTGGCCCACCGCCACCGTGCTGAACAGCACCACGCTCGCAGGCCCGCCGTCAGGGCCTTTCAGTCGCGGCTGACAGGCCTGCAGAAACCGCACGGCACCGAGGAGATTGAGTTCGAGATCCTGGCGAAAGTCGGCGGGTTGCAGGCTGCGGAAGGACCGCAGCGTGATGCTGCCGGGGCAGTAGACCGCTCCGTGAATCTCCTCGGGTGGTTCCGGCAACGGGCCTTCGGCAGCGGCGAAGTCGCACGGCAGATGACGGATGCCGGCGTCGGATGGCAGGCTGTCGCCCGTTCGCGACCAGACATCGATCCGGTCGGCGGTCGGTGCCAGCATCCGCACGAGTTCCAGGCCGATCCCGTGACTGCCTCCCGCGATCACGTAGGTTCCAGACATGAGACATCGCCTCCAGAAGTGGTGGTGGGATCACCGAGCGATCTGACCAAGCATGGGCGGGGGCCGTGTGGACAGTGCGGCCTTCATGCCCACGAGCAGGAATCCCGTGCAGAGGCCGACGGCCGCGTCGGCCGCGAGCGAGAGCACGGGCAGCCAGTCGGCGTGTGCCAGATCGTGGAGGGCGGAATGCACCGCCGGGAGGGCGTGGGCGATGATGCCACCTCCGACGAGAAACATCGCCGCCGTGCCGGCGGCCGACAGGCCCCGCATCAGCCACGGCGCAGCGGCGAGGATGCCTCGCCCAAAGCTGCGGAGCGTGCCGTTGCGGTGCACCGCGAGCATCGCTCCCAGGTCGTCGAGCTTCACGATCGCCGCGACGAGACCGTAGACACCGATCGTCATCGCGACGGAGATCGCCGCCAGCACCGCCAGTTGCGTGACGAGCGGCTTGCCTGCCGCCACGCCGCGCGTGATCACGATGATCTCGGCCGAAAGGATGAAATCGGTGCGGACGGCGGCATTGATCCGGTCTTTCTCCACGGCCACCGGATCGATCCCGTCGGCTGGCAGACTGTGGAACAAGTCTGCCTGATCAGGATGCGATGGCCTTCGCCCCAGAAAACCATCGGCGTTTCCTGCGGTCGACTTCGTGGAACAAGGCCACGGAGGGCTTGTTCCACAGCCAGCAGGAACCGACTGCTCGAGATCTGCTTCGTGGGCGGCCTTCTTCCCGTGCAGGAACCGGTGCAAAATTTTTTCGGCCCCCTCGTAACAGAGGAATGCTCCGCCGGCGACGAGCAGCGGCGTGATCGCCCACGGGGCCACCCAGCTGATGGCAAGAGCCGCCGGCACCAGGATCAACTTGTTGATGGCAGAGCCCCGGGCCACCCTCCAGACCACGGGCAGTTCACGGGCCGAACGCACGCCCGTCACCTGCTTGGCATTGAGGGCGAGGTCGTCACCGAGCACGCCGGCCGTCTTCTTGGCGGCCACCTTCGTCATCGCCGCCACGTCGTCGAGGACGGTGGCGATATCGTCGAGAAGCAACAGCAGGCTGCCGGTCATGGTGTCATTCCGAGCTTCAGACCGTCTCGCCGCGGACGAGGTCCTCGGGCGTCTGCCGGGCGCGGACCAGCCGCGCCTTGCCGGCGTCGATCAGCACCTCGGCCGGCAGGGGCTTCGAGTTGTAGTTGCTCGCCATCACGAAGCCGTAGGCCCCCGCGATCTCGATCACGAGCAGGTCGCCCACCTGTGCCGGCGGCAGAGCCCGCGAGGCGACGAAGCCGCCGTCGGTCTGGGTGAAGATGTCCCCCGATTCGCACAAAGGGCCGCCCACCGCCACCTCTTCAGGAACGGCCGCGGCGGCCGCGTCGGCCACCGCCGGGCAGAGGCTCATCGGGTGATAGGAGCCATAGAGCACCGGCCGGGCGAGCGTGTTGAAGCCGGCGTCGACGAGCAGATATTTCCGTGAGCCCTGCCGCTTCACCGCGCGGACCTCCGTGACGACGTATCCCGACTCGGCCGTGAGGTAACGGCCTGGCTCGATCTCCAGCCGGATGCGATGGCCGAACCGGTCTTCCAGCTTTTTCCGGGTCGTATCCCACAGCTGAAAATAGCCGCCGAGGTCGGCGTGGACCTCCCCCGGCTTATAGGGCACGGGCAGGCCGCCGCCGGCGCTCACGACCGTGAGCGACCGGCCGATCTCGATCGCCACGCGTTCGAGCGCACCGGCCACCTCGGCCAGATGCACAAGATCGGTGCCGCTGCCGATGTGCATGTGGAGGCCGCTCACCGACAGCCCCGCCCACTCGGCGCGGCGGAGGACCTCGGGAATCTCCTCGTGCCAGATGCCGTGCTTCGACCCCTCGCCGCCGGTGTTGGTCTTCTGGCTGTGCCCATGGCCGAAGCCGGGATTCACCCGGAGGGTGACGTTCGCACCCGGCACCCGCTCCGCCAGCTGCTCGATCATGTCGGCCGAGCCGCAGTTGACGTGGATGCCCAGCTTCGCGACCGCATCGAGGCTCGCCCGGTCGAAGATGTCGGCCGTGTAGACGATTTGATGCACCGGGGGCAGGCCATCGGCCGCGGTGCCGCGGTCGGCGTGCGCGGAGTAGCCGGCCTTCAGCGCCCGGTGGATCTCGCCGGTGCTGACAGCGTCGACCATCACGCCCTCGCGGCGAATGAGGTCGAGCACGGCCAGGTTCGAGCAGGCCTTCTGGGCGAAGCGGACCGTGTCCCAGGCGGCGAGATCGCGGCAACGCCGCCGGATGATGTCGGCGTCGTAGGCATAGAGCGGCGTGCCATGCTCGCGGGCCAGATCAGCCACGCTCACGCCGGCGATCTGCGTGCGGATGCCCGACGGGACGGCACTGCCCGACAGGTGGGCAGACGGGTGGGAACCG
>JBILWX010000065.1:0-19774 GCA_044369655.1 Pirellulales bacterium | reverse complement strand
TCCCTCCGACTGCCCCAAGCGAGCAGTGGCCAGGGATGGCCCTGCTCGCGTGAAGTCAGAACGACGAAAACTGTTCGAACTCGTCGTAGGGCCGATGCTCGAGATTGACGAACCGGGTGAAGTCGTGCTGCCAGAGCAGTTTGATGTCGCCGATGGGGCCGTTTCGCTGCTTGGCGATGATGATCTCCGCCTGTCCCTTGACCCGCTCCCGGTCTTCGTCGGTCGTCTGGTAATACTCCTCACGGTGCACGAACATCACCACGTCCGCGTCTTGCTCGATGGCCCCCGACTCCCGCAAATGGTTGAGTCGGGGCCGATTGTCCCGCGACACCTCCGCCTGCCGGTTGAGCTGCGCCAGGCAGAGCACCGGCACGTCGAGCTCACGTGACATCGTCTTGAGCCGACGGGCGATCTTCGCCACCTGCTCCTGACGCGGGTCACGCGGGTTGTCGGGCTCGATCAGCTGGAGATAGTCGATCACGATCAGCGACAGGCCGTGTTTCCGTTTGAGACGGCGGGCCACGGCTGCGATCTCGGTGAGCGTCCGGCCCGGAGTGTCGTCGATATAGAGCGGCGACGAACTGATCTCGGCCGATTTCTGCACCAGACGCCGACGGTCCTCCTGCGAAATCGTTCCGTTGCGAAGCCGATGGCCGTTCACCTGTGCCGCCGAGCAGAGCAGACGGTCAGCCAGTTCGAGGCAGGCCATTTCAAGGCTCACGAACAGGGCCGGCTGCTTGGCGCCGATGGCGACGTTCTCCGCGATGTTCATCGCGAAGGCGGTTTTCCCCATACTGGGGCGGGCGGCCAGGATGATCAGTTCCGAGTTGTGGAGACCACCGCAGAGCGAGTCGAGATCGGTAAAGCCCGTTTCCACGCCCCCCAGGGCGTGCTCGTGCTTCATCCGCGCATCCATGCGGACCATCACCTCTTCCAGGACCGCCTCGATCGGCTTGGCCTCGGCCGAACTGCGGTGCTCCAGGATCTGGAAGATCTTCGCCTCGGCCCGGGACACGAGTTCCCGGGGTTCATCAGAAGCATCGTAGGCGTCCCGCAGGATGTCGGTGCTCGCGTCGATCAGCGAGCGGAGCATCGCCTTGTCGCGGACGATGTGGGCATAGTGGGTGGCATGGGCGGCATGCGGCACCGACTCGAGCATGTCGACGATGGCAGGAGCACCGCCCACACGCTCGAGATCGCCCTGCGTGCGGAGCCGCTCCAGCACGATCGTGGTGTCGATCCGCTTGCCCGAATCGTGCAGTTCGAGCAGGTGCCGGTACAGCACCTGATGCGCTTCGTCGGCGAAATCGTCGGGCCGGACCACCAAGGCGATGTCGTCGCACACGTCGGGCTTGAGCAGGATGCTGCCAAGGACCGCCCGCTCGGCGTCGACATTCGCCGGTCGTTCCCGGGAATCGATCGACAGCACGGACTCTGGCCGGCCGTCCGCCGAGCCGTCGGACCGCCGCCGCCGGTCGGGTGCTCGCTGACCTGACGAGCGCTTGTCGGAAAAATCACGGCGCGACGAGTCTCCTGCCGCGCCGTTGCGCGATGCAGCCATACGACAGCCTCCCTGTACTTGACCGGATGACAGCAAACGGCCTGCAAACGAACACGCTCACGGCAGCCAATCCGGCAGGAGCATCCAGGCGATCACTTCGCCGCGGTCTCGCTGCTCGACGGCACCACCCACACCTTCAGATCGCCTTCCACTTCGGCGGCAAGCCGAATGCGAACAGTGTAGAGGCCAACCTCCTTGAGCGGTCCCTGCAGAATGATCTGATCTTGGGCGACCGTCAGATCCTGCTGCTTGAGCGATCGCGAGATCTCCGCGGCGCCGACAGAACCGTAGAGATGCCCCTCGTCGTTGGCGTTGGCCTCGATCGTGACGCTCGTCCGCACCAGTTCGGCGAGCAGGCTGCGCAGGCCAGCCAGCCGCTCGCGGGCGATCTCCTCGAGCTTTGCACGGTGCTTCTCCACCATCCGCTTGTGGTGCTCGGTGGCAATGGTCGCCAGCCCCTGCGGGATGAGGTAGTTAAAGGCATAGCCACGCTTCACCTCGACCACCTCGCCCTGTTTCCCAAGGTGTTCGACGTTGTGCACCAGCAGCAGTTCGACGCCGCCACGCTGTCCCTTGGGAAGCCGTGGGGTTGCGGGCACTCGGATGGTCGGCAGATCTCGTACGGGCATGAGTCAACTCCTGTCGGGGGGCTAATGTGTTGGGACGGGTGTGTTGGAAATGGTGTGCTGGAAGGCTATGGCTTGTTGGGGTGGTCGGGGCCGAAGACGGAAGCGGAACGGTCGGACGGTTCTCAGAACGGAATGTCGTCATCGCCGCCACCGCGGCTCTCGACACCGTAGTCGCCGCCGTGGCTGTCACTCGAACCGCCTACATCATACCCACCGCTCTGATCGTATTCATCGCCCCCGCCGCCTGCCTGGTTGCCCCGGCCAGCGGCAGCCGGCCGGGCTTTGCCCCGAGGCCCTTCTCCGGAGCGACCTTCGCCGGAACGACCGCCCAGAAGTTGCATCCGCTCGCACACGACTCGGAGTTTGGAATTCTTCTTGCCGTCCTTTTCCCATGTGTCGAGCTTCAGCCGGCCGTCGATCAGCAGGGGGGAGCCTTTGGTGACATATTCTCCGGCCACCTCGGCGGTGCGACCCCAGAGCGTCACGTCAACGAACGTCGTCTCCTCAACCCACTCGCCCGTGGCCGTCTTACGGCGATCGTTCACGGCCAGGCCGATGTCGGTGACGGCCGTTCCGTTGGCGATGTAGCGGAGTTCGGGGTCCCGGGTCACGTTGCCCAGCAGGATTACCTTGTTAAAGCTCGCCATGACGCACGCCTCCTTTGAATGCGATCCCTACGATACCTGAACGCCTGTACAATACTTTCGGCAGGATAGCCCTTTGCCGCTGGCATTGCAAGCGTCCGCGACTCGGGAAATCTCCTCCGGCGGCGTGCCACCGGAAGCGTCTCCCAAAGCCGCCCGACGGCAACCAGTCTCACTCCGTCGCAGCAGCCTCCGGTGCCGCCTCGGCGACCACCGCAGGAGTCGATCGTCGCGCCACGGTTTCGCCTGCCAGGGCATGCTGCACCAAGGCGTCGGCAATCCGCGGATCGACCCGGAGAACCAGTTTGCGAATGATGTCGTCGGTGATCTCGCACTGCCGTTCGAGCGCCGTCAGATTGGGCCCTTCCATCCGGAAGTAGGTCAGCCAGTAGACGCCCTTCTTGTGTCCCTTGATCGGGTAGGCGAGTTTGCGTTCGTCCCACAACCGGGCGGCCAGGATCGTGCCCCCGTTTTGCGTGATGATGTCGGCCACCTGCTGCGCCGAACCCGCGGGATCGCGGGAGTATTTCGTCGGATCAAGGATGAACATTCCCTCATACACCGTCATGTCGTTTGCGCTCCAAAGTTCGTGGGCTATCGTCGGGTTCGTCGTTCGTGAATCGTCGCTTCCGTATCGTTCGCTGCGGTGGTCAATTGTACCGGTTCATGGCCGCCTGGATGCCGAGAGCCACCCATTCCTCGGCAGCGTCAGCCGCCCGCTCCAGGAGGCAGTCGACGGCCGCCCGCTCCGACGTGGCAAATTTCCCCAGCACGAAGTCGGCCGATTTCCAGCCGGCAGGCAGCGGGCCGATGCCCACACGCAGGCGGGGTATGGACGTGCCGCCCAGGCGGGCGAGAACGTCCGAAAGGCCGTTTTGGCCGCCGGCCGAACCGCCCGGCCGGAGCCGAATCGTATCGGTGGAAAGTTGAAAATCATCGCAGATCACCAGAATGTCAGCATCGTCGATCTTGTAGAAATCCCGCGCCGCTAAAACGCTCGTGCCGCTGAGGTTCATCCACGTCAGCGGCCACAGCAGCAGGACCGGGCAGCCCCGCACCGTTCCTTGGGCTGTTTCACCCTGGAACCGCGCCCGTCGCACGGGGGAGCCCGCTCGCCGAGCGAGGATCTCCAGCACGTCGAAGCCGACGTTGTGACGGGTGCCCTCGTAGCCACGTCCCGGGTTGCCTAGGCCAACCAAGAGTTTCACGGGTGGTTGCCGGGAAGTATGGGCAACGGCTCAGGCCGCCGCCGTCAGGACTTCTCCGCTTCGGCTTCTCCTTCCTCGGCCGGCTTGCGACCGATCAATTCGGGTTCGACGGCAGCCGCAGCCGCCTCCTCGCCCTTCTCGACAGGGACCACGCAGGAGACGACGACCTCGTCGGCGGCGGCGAGAGCCTTCGCGCCAGCCGGCAATTCCAGGTCGTGCACCTTGATCGACCCGCCGAGCTGCAGTTTGCCGACCGCGGCGTGGATTTTCTCGGGGACCGCGTCCGCTCGGCATTCCAGTTCGATTTCGTGCAGGATCAGGTTCACGATCCCGCCGGCCCGCTGGCCCGGGCACTCGCCCTTGAGATCGACCGGCACCTTCACCTTCACCCGGTCGGTGGCGCTGACACGCAGAAAATCGATGTGGATCGGCTCGACGCCGAAGGTGTCCCACTGCAGTTCACGGATCAGGGCGCCGGTCTTCACGGCCCCCTTCAACTCGACGATGCGGCTGCCGTGACGGACCGCAGCCTGCACGGCTTCGCGGGTGGCGACCAGATCGACACACTTTTCGCCGTGGCCGTACAGTACGGCCGGCACGAGACCCTGCCTACGCAACCGACGGCTCTCGCGGCTGCCCGTCGCCTGGCGAAGCTTGACTTCAACGGAATCGCTCATGGGAACTCCTCTTGGGAAGGGAGCCATTTTGCCATGGACCTGCCGTTCCGCAAGCCGAGTTCGCTCTTGCCCGGAATCACCGCGTTTTACCGGAAAAAGCCGGCTGATTCTCCTCGTTCGACGCGGAAGAGAGGGGACGTGGGGCGGCACGCGAGGCCGGTGGCAGGCGGCCGCGGCGAGTCACTGAAACATCATGCTCACCGACTCGTTGCGGTGGATCCGCTTGATGGCCTGTCCCAGCAGGCTGGCGACCGAGAGCACGGTGATGTTGGGAAGCGACTTTTCCGGTGGCAGCGGGATCGAATCGGTGATGATGATGCCGGCAAACGGTGCGGCTTTCAGCCGCTCGATCGCCGGCCCCACGAGCAGGCCGTGGGTGGCGGCGGCGTAGATCGCCTTCGCACCGTGGCGGTGAACCACCTCGGCCGCCGAGCAGATCGAGCCGGCCGTGCTGATCATGTCGTCGAACATCAGCGCGATCTTGCCCGACACGTCGGCGCCGATGACATTGGTGCTTTTCGTCGTGTCGGCGCTCAATCGCCGCTTGTCCACGATCGCCAGCGGCACGCCCAGATGGTTGGCGTGGCCGACCGCCCGCTTGATGCCGCCGGCATCGGCACTCACCACCACCAGTTCATCGTGCGGCAGGTCCATCGACTGCAGATGGTTGTTGAGCACGGGGGCGGCGTAGAGGTGGTCCACGGGTACGTCGAAAAAGCCCTGGATCTGGGCGGCGTGCAGGTCCATCGCCAGAACCCGGTCGGCGCCGGCCCGCGTGATCAGGTTGGCGACGAGCTTGGCCGTGATCGGCACGCGTCCGGCGTCCTTGCGGTCCTGACGCGCGTAGCCGAAGTAGGGGATCACCGCCGTGAGCCGGTAGGAACTTGCCCGCTTGAAGCTGTCGATCATCACGAGCAGCTCCATCAGGTTTTCGTTCACCGGCGGGCAGGTGGGCTGCACGATGAAGACGTCCCTGCCGCGGACGTCTTCGTCGATCTTGCAGGAGATCTCGCCGTCGGGAAATCGCCCCATCGAGATCTTGCCCATCGGCAGGTTCAGGTAGCGGCAGATGTCCTGCGTGAGCGGCACGTTGGCGGGCCCGCAGAAGATCTTGAGGTCGTTCATCGGTACATCCTGCGGGCGGCGGCAAAGGAGGCTGGTGACGCTCCGTCACTGTGACCGGGGGGACGCCGTTCTTCAAGCCGTGCCCGGTCTGAGTGCGGCGCGGCCAGCGACCGCCGGTGATTTGACGTCGGCCGCTCCCGTCCGGGCAACGCGGAGGTCAGGACGGTCCTTTTTTCGGTCCTGGCCCGCATGCGGGGCGGCCTGGCGGGAAGCTGTAGCGATTCTTGAATTCTTCCTGGATCGCCGGGTTCGTTCTGTCGAAGTGACTGTGTGCGTATGTCTTTTCGGGCCGGGGAGGCTGTGCGGCCAGCCATGCAGATGGGTGACGCGAAGGTCTGAACGAACATGCCTAGGTTCAGGATTGCTGCTTCTCAGGGGGCTGGTCGTCGACGGCTCGTCTCCACCGGCGCCCTGCTGGCTGCGCAGACGGCCGTCGTGCTCGCCCTGACCGCCGGCGGCCGGCCCGCGGATGCCCAGCAACCGCCGCCTGGTTCGCCACCCGCCCGAGCCACGCCCAAGCCCGCTCCTTCCGCCGCCGACACCCAGTCGGTCCCACCGCGGTCTGCCGTGTCTCCGCCCCCTGTCGGCGGCCCGCCGGCTCCCGTCGCGCCGCCCGCAGCCGTGCCCCCGGTGGCCGCTCCCAACCTCGCGCAGGAGTTTGCCGATCTCGATGTCGGTGGCCTGCGTGAATCGTGGTCAAACACGCCCAGCTTCATCGGCGACGGCTGCGCCCCCACCTCCACCTCATCGAGCCTCGCCGTCGGGCGTCTGCTCGTGATCGCTCCCGGTCTGTATGGCTCCACCGGCACGCTCTTCGGCAACGACCCCGCGCAGATCAACACCGTCACCGACGGCGGCTTCAACAGCGTGCAGGCGATCCAGGCCGCCGGGTACCCCTCGTTCATTCTGCCCGCGCAGCCGCTGGGGAACGTGCCCGGCACGCCGCCGGTCAGCCTCGATGTCGGCGGCGCATCCCCGGGCGCGGGGATCACGCCGGTGCAGTCGCCCGACTCCTTCACCGCCGCGGTCGACAATACGTTCGCCACCAACCCCAATCTCGACACCGGCCAGTATGCGAGCCAGAACCCGCGGACCGTCTACGACGCGGCCAGTTCCGGAGCGCTGCCCGTCGACCAGGAGAGGCAGGATGCCTTCCTGTTCTACAACTACGTCATTCAGGTCGACTCCGCCGCGCTGTTGCCCGGCATCAACGTCGGATTCACGAAGCTGGTCGAGAATTCGAGCCCGATCCCCCGCGATCGCGTCTACTTCAACTACAGCTACTTCAAGGGGGCGAACATCACGCCGGGCAGGGCCGACGTCAACCGGTTCACGCCCGGCTTCGAGAAGACCTTCTTCGACCAGTGGACGTCGATCGAGATCCGCACCCCCTTCGCCGGCACTCTCAGCAACGTGCAGACGGTCGAGTCGGGCGCCTGTGGCGGCCTGTCGGAATACCGCGACATCGAATTCGGCAACATGTCGGTGATCTTCAAGTCGTTTCTCATGCAACGCGAGACCTGGGGCATCTCGGCCGGCATGCAGGTGCTGCTGCCCACCGCCGAATCGGTCTTCGTCAACGGCACGAATCAGAACGGCCAGCCGCTGAATCTGGTCTACGTGGAGAACCAGTCCGTCCACACGATGCCCTTCGTGGGGGCCATCTGGGCGCCCAACGACCGGTGGTTCAACCAGTTCATGCTGGAGATGGACGTCGATTCGAACGGCAGTCCAGCCTATGTGAACAGCACGCTGGATCAGGCCATCAGCGGCAAGCAACTGACGAGTGCCGGCCGCGTCCTCTATCCGACGTTCATGTACCTGAGCTTCAGCTCCGGGTATTGGGTCTACCAGGGCAACGGCCCCGGCCTGACCGGCTTCTCGCCGATCATGGAGGTGCACGTCAACCAGGCCATGAACGAGTTCCGGCCGATCAACGCGTATGGCTACAGTCTGGGGAATGATCAGGGCATCCTCTCGGTCACCAATGGATTGGTGGGCTGCAATTTTGAATGGAACCGGCGTTCGACCGTGACCTTCGCCTACGTGACGCCGTTGGGCGGTGGACTCGACCGCTTCTTCGACGGCGAACTGAGGGCGTTCGTCAATTGGCGGTTCGGCCGCCAGAACCGGCTGACCAGGGCCCAGTTCTGAGAACAAGCCGGCCGAATCGTTGACGCTGGCCCTGCCACGCGGTATCCACTGGATAGCCATCTCGCCCGGAACGCGGCCAATGCCCCTCACCCGCTCCCGCATCATGCGAACGAAACGATCGGCTCCGGTGCTCCTCGAACGGCTCGAGTCGCGAGACATGATGGCGGTGCTTGCGTTCATCGACGAGGTTTCCGGTGAACTGCGGGTGCAACTTGGCGGGGAGGGAGATCAGGCCACCCTCATGGCCGTCGATGTGGAGGGCAGTGCCGCCTCGCTGCAACGCGCCTACCAGATCAGCGGGACGGGCATCACGGCGCCGATGACGTTTACGGCTGCGGAGGTGAACGGCATCGCCGTGACCGGCGCGACGGGCGGCCAGTCATTTCTGGTCGCGAGCGCCGGCGGTCGCACGATCGACGATGCGATGAAGGTGGGAGTCGGCGTCGAGTCGACGGCGATCTATGGCCAGATCGACACCGCGGGCATCGTCCTCATTCGGTCGCCGGAGATCGTGCTCGGTGCCGGGGTGCGGACTGCCGGCGAGCAGGTCTACGAAGGCCAGGTGCTGCTCGATGGCGACGTCGTCGTCGACGCCGGCACGGCTGCGGTTCGGTTCACGGCGCCCATCAACGGCATCGGCGACGGCCGCTTTCAGCATGGCGCCTCGGGGCATCTCGAGGTCCGCTCCGGGGCGGAGACGTTTTTTGGCGGTCCCGTCGGCGCCGCACTGGGCCTGGCGGGCTTGAGTACCGACGCCGCCGGCACGACCACGATCGCGGGCGGTGTCGTGGTCACCAATGGCGAGCCGGGCCAGTCCTACGGCGATCCCGTCACGCTCGTGGCCAACACCGTGGCGGCCTCGCAGGTGTCGCTCGCCGCCGGCGCCGGACCGATCTCTTTCCAGAACACGCTGGATGGACCGGTGTCGATCACGGCGTCCACCACCGGTGCCATCTCCTTCCTCGGCGCCGTGGGAAGCAAGACGGTCCTCACCGGCCTCGCCATCACGAGCGCGGACAGCGTCACTGCCGAGGAACCCATCCATCTCGTCGGTGAAGCGGCAAACGCCTCGCTCGACGGCATCACGATCGGCGGACAGGTCAACGCCGTGACCTTGAACGGGGGCGGCTCGATCACGAAGTTTGCCAACGCCGGCATCGTCTTCGGGGGAACCTCGCTCAACTCCACGGTGCGCGGCTTCGACATCCATGCGAATCGCGGCTTCGGCATCCTCGTCAATCCCGGGGACTACACCGGCACGGTGATCGCCGGCAACCTGATCAGGGGGAACGGCACCTTCGGCACCGTCGGCGGGGGCACCCCGTCATTCACCGATGGCAACAGCTTCACCCGTGACGCCGGCGACGGCATTCGCATCCTGGGGTCGCGGCTCCTGGTCGGTGGCGAGTCTCTGGCGGGGAACGTGATCACCGGCAACGCGCGAAGCGGCATCACCGTCAGCGGGGCGACGGCGCTCGGCAACGGCATCCTCGGCAACTCGATCTTCCAGAACGGTCCGGCAAGCCCTGCCGCGGCGGGGGACGGCATCCGCCTGGAGAATGGCGGCAACGCCGATCGGCCAGCCGTGACGATCGAGGAGGTGACCATCGATCCGGTGGCGGATCGAGTCCGTGTCCGTGTGTCGATCCCCGGCGCCACGAGCGGGATCGTTCGCGTGCAACTGTTCGCAAACTCGGCGAGCGACGCGACCGGGTTGGTCGCGATCGACCCCGCCGTTTTCGAAGGCCGCCGATTGGTCGGCAATGGGACGGTCGTCGGTGCCGGCCCGACCACGCTGGAGATCCCGCTGCAGGACCTGCCGGCGGGGGACTGGCTGACCGCCACGGCGACGGGACCCGACGGATCGACCTCGGCCTTTACTCCGGGCGTCGTCGTCGAAGAGACGGTCGGGAAGGTGTTTGCCGTGGGCACGGCGGGTTCGTCGGTGGCCTGGGATCGCGAATTTCCCTACACGGCGGTCAACGCCACCACGATCCGTATTCCCGGACTGCCGGCGACGCAGGCGGGTTTTTTCTCGCCCCGCATGCCGCTCACGATCACTCCCGCGAATCACGGCGAGTCGAAGCAGGCGACGGTCGTCCGGAGTCGCTACGACGCCCGGCAGCGGGCGGTGATCGTGACGCTGAGCCAGGCGATCCCGACCCTTCCCGCCGCCGGCACCCTCGTGCTCGGTGAAGCCAGTCTGCCGGGTGCCCGGCTCGTCGAGGCCACCGAGGGAGTCGAGCAACGGGAGTTTGGGGCGGCCGACCTCCGGCTGGCCGGCTATTCGGCCGCCTTCGTGACACGGTTTCAGGGGGGCCTCCGGGTGGCCGCCGCGGATATCAACGCCAACGGCCGGTCCGATCTGGTCGTGGCGCCCGGTGGCGTGCCTGACCGGCCCGATCCCGCGGCGCCACACCGGAAGCTTTCGCAGGTGTTCGGGACCTCGCTGTCCACCATCGCCATCTTCGACGGCGCAGTCACGCCCGCTTGGGAGCCGGTGGCCGTCGATGTTGGGGCGGTCTTTCCAGGCGGTGCTCGCGACGGTTATTTCGTCGCGTTGGGCGATTGCCTGAGCGATGCAGCCGGCAGCGGCACGCTGGAACTCATCGTCGCCGCGGGCGGCAGGGTGGCGGTCTTCGACATCGGTGTGTCGGGGCCGGCTGCCCGCCCGACCATCGATCCGGTGCCGGTGCGGGTGATCGATCTGCCCCCGGGACAGGTGGTGACGTCGGTGGCGACCGGCCGGCTGTTCGCCACGGGTGACGTCGATGACGTCGTGGTGGCGTCGACCACGGCCACGCAGCGGGTTGCCGGCACGACGACGGTATCGATCCTGGCGGGGCCGACCCTCGAGACCACGCGGTCTTTCGTCGTGAGCAGTCTCGTGGAATCGGGCCCATACCGCCGACTGGTCAACGTCTTCGGGTTCGGTGCCTCGTTGGGTGTGGGTGACATCGACGGCGACGCCCGCAACGATCTCGTCCTCGGCGCCGGCGCCAACGGTCTGGGCAATTTCCGGGTGCTGGGCGGAGAGTTCGTCACGGCGGCATCGGCGAGCACGAATCCGGCGGCCTTCGCGGCGACGATCGCCCAACAACTCGGGCCCCAGGGTAAATTCTCGCAGGCGCCGCGGCAGGGGCGCGGCTGGAGGCCCTCCGGCGGCCCCGACTTCTTCACGCCCGGCGAGGTGATCGGTCCGACCGGCATGGGCTTCAATGCGCCGGTGTCCGTGGTCGTCGTCAATGGACTGCCCGGGACCGGCGGCAGGGCCCAGGTGTTTGCGGCGCTCGGCAACGCGAATCAGACCGCCAACACCGTCCGCCGATTTCTGTTCACGGGACCGGCGGCCTGGACGTCGGCCGCCACGTTCGATCTGCTGCCGATCACGTCAGGCAACCCACGGTTTCGGCACGGAGTCGGCCTGCGGCTGGGATGATGATCGTCAGGGCTCGTCCCATGCGAGTCCACGCTGATAGCGATCCCGTCGTTTCTCGAATTCGGCCCGCTGGCCGGAATCCTGCGTGCGTGTGATGGCCTCGTCGATGCGTCGCACAGCCTCTTCCATGTCGCCGGCCCGCGCGGCCGCCGCGGCCAGCGTATCGAGGGTTTGCGTCTGCATGAGTGGATCGTCGCCGGCGAGCGTGAGCGCCTCGGTGGCGAGACCGCGGGCCTTCCGCCCCGTCGCCGCATCCGCTGCGGATCGCGTCGCCATGTACCAGGCCAGCGAGTTGACCACGTCCCACCGTGAAATACCCTCGACCTGCGGCGGCGGCGACGCGGCGTAGAGCTGCTCCAGCCGCTCGAGCAACGGCACGCAGTCGGCGGGGCGACCGGCGTCGGCCGCCTTGGTCTGCAGGCTCCAGAGCACGGTGGCCAGACGGCTGGGCTGGTCGGCGAGGGCCGCTGCGTAGTCCTGCCCGGCCGCGACGAAATCGCCGCGCTCTTCGAGGCCCGCTGCGCGGGCCAAGGGGGCGGCGGGCTGCGGCGTCGTGGTCGTGGCGAGATCCGTGTTCGTGCCGCCGCCGGCGCCGGGCGGCGGCGGTTGGCGCAGCCGTGGCTGCGTCCCGGGTGCAAAGGCGGCATAGCCGCCTGCGAGCAGGAGTATCGCGCCGAGGGCGATGGCCGTTCCCAGTCGGAGCCGCGGGCTCAACGGTGCGCGAGCACCTGCCGGCGGCGCTACCGCCACGGTCTGCATCGCTCGCGTCGGCGCGGAGGCAGGCGTGTCTGCGGCGGTTTTCGTTTCCGCCCACGCCGGACCGGCCGCGGCAGCGGGGGAACCACTGCGCTCAGGCCTGCGGTCGGGGGCACGCAGGGACAGGGAATCCAGGTGGCTGGAATCATGGCCGTGAGGCACGCTGGCCCGCAGCGAGCGGACGAACTCCGTGCAGGATTGCCAGCGTTTCGCCGGATCGACCGCCAGCGCCCTGCCGATGATCCGCGCCTCGGCCGGCTCGAGTGCCGAGAGGTCCATCTGCCCATCGACTTTGGCGCGCAGAATCGTGATCGGAGTCAGCTCCGAATAGGGCAGCCGACCGGTCCGCAATTCGATGTAGCTGATGGCCAGAGAATATTGGTCGGTCGCGGGGGACGGGTCGTAGGGAGGCGAGACCATTTCGGGGGCGGCGTAGGCGAGGCTGGCCATGGTGTTGGACGTGGCCCGCACCTCGCCCTGCGCGCGGGCCAGGCCGAAGTCGCAGACCTGCACGACGTCGCCCACGAGCAGCATGTTCTGCGGTTTGATGTCGCAGTGCTGCACGGCGGTGGAGTTTTCGGCGGACCGGCGGCTGCTGCTGTTGAAGTGATCGAGGGCCAGTGCCGCCTGCTGCATCCAGGGCAGCAGTTTTTCCGTCGGCAACGCCCGGTCTTCGTCCCGCTGGATTTCCCGCAACCGGTCATAGAGCGTCTGATCACCCAGTCCCATGGCCACGATCAGTTCGAGCGATTCGAGGTGGGCTGGGCCATGGGGCTCACCGGCACCGCGGCTTTCGGCCGCGGACTGGCCCACCGACAGAATGCGCTTCTCGGCCTCGAGGAGTTCCGTTTCACTGAGCACGCGGCCGTCGTTCGCCTTCAGCCACACGCCGAAGAGCGGCACGATATGCGCGTGGCGGATGTTCTTGATCGTCTGCAGGGCCCGGTATTCACGCCCCCCCTCACGCCGCCCCAGGTTGGCCAGGATCTTGATGGCCACCCCCATCCCACCCGGTGCCTCAGCCCGCCAGACCTCGCCGAAGCCGCCGCTGCCGAGCCGCTTGGTAAGCCGATACCCGGGCAGAATGACATCGCCCGGGTGATAGGGAAACGTCGCCGCCCGCAGCGGCGGGAGCGCGGGCACCGCCGCCGTGGCAGCGATGTCCGCCACTCCCATCTCCGGCTCGTTCCTCGCTTCGTGCCTGTCCATGCAAGTCGTGTGCTCCGCGCTGGTGCTTCATCCCCAAACTGGTTTCTTCCGGATCGTCATGGCGGCTGCTGGCTTCCCCGCTTGTCGGCCAGAGGCAGGGTCACGAACGGTACGAGCGCCGCCGGCGACACGGTCGGGTGCTGCGGCCGCTCACCCGCTGCTATCGTCAGCTCCGGGACGCGGGCCGCCACATAGTCGGCGATCTCGGCGAGCGTGACCACTCCATCGGGAGCCGTGGCCGGATCCCAGGCCGTCCCAGACGGAGTCCGCAGCCTGCCGGAACGCGTGTCGGCCCGCCCGTCGAGCGCCTCCAGCAGGCAGGTCGTGAAGGCGCCGTGTCCCCACGCATCCGATTCCTGACTGGCCTCGGCGTCGGATGCCGCCGCCAGCACGAGGATCATGTTTTCCTGAAACTCGCGGACCGCGGTGGATCGCGTCGACGGTCCCATGCCACCCGAGTGACAGGTGTCGACGATCGCCAGCTTTCGGCACGGCAGCCCGTCGAGCGCGGCGAAATCCTGCCATCTGATCGTGCCCTCCCGATCGGCCACCACGCCCGTGGGCAGGTCGTGGAGTTCGGCGTCGTGGCAGAGATAGCAATACTCGCGTCCGCGACTCTCGTCGATCATGCCGTGGCCGGCGAGAAAGATCACGACGAGATCGTCGGGCGCGACGTCATCGGCCAACCGACGGGCCGCCGTCGCCAGGCTCTCCCGCCATGCCGCGCGGGTGACCGCGGCGTCGGCCAACAGCACGTTGCCGGCGATGTCGTACCGTGTGGCCGACTGTCGGCCGAGCGCGGCCTGAATCGCGCGGGCGTCGGCGGTGGCGAAGGCGAGGTGAGTCAAGCCGAAGTGGCCGAAGCGATCCGCATGGGCATAACGATCGACACCGGCGGCGAGCAGAAACAACCGGGGGCGTCGCGGCGGTGCCGCAGCCACGGCGACCGGGGCCGCCACGGTCAGCTCAGCCACGTCGGTCGGGCCGGATTCCGTGCCCGCGAACACCTGGATCAGATGCTCGGATTCGGCTGGCAACGCGAGGTCCCAGGCGTAGGTGCGACGGGCGGGACGGCCGTCTTGGGCCGGCAGGTCCTCCACGATGCGGCCCTCATCGCGGCCGACGACGCCACTGGCATAGGCCCGCGCCCGGGAGAGTGTCACCCCGGCGGGAATGTCGATGGATGCGGTGACGCGGATCGTCGCGGCATCGGCAGCCGCGTCGGACCGCGGCGACGTGATGTTGACCTCGGGAGTGGCGACGATCAATTCCGGCAACACGACCGCCGAAGACTTCGGCTGGTCACGGCCGGCCGTTCGCAGGGCCGCGCCGAGACTGCCGGCAATCAGGATCTGCGACATGACATCGGGCCGCTCGAGTCGGCGACGAAACTGGTTGGCCCGGAAGAATCGCGGCAGTCGCTCGACGCCCCGGTTGACGAGCCAGCCGAAGAGCGAATCGCCATTGGCGCTGGCTGCGTAGTAGCCACGGGGAGACCACCAGGCCCATTCGCGATTGGCGGCGAGATGAAGGCTGGCGATGTTCTCCCACGCGGGAAGCCGGTTGAAGGGAGGGGCGGTGTTGCCGTCCCGCTCGACGACTACCGACAGCTGCCGTGACCATGGGCAGTCGGTGAGCGCCGCGAGCACGGCAGGGCCGGTGACGGCCTCTGCCGCTCCGCCCGCGGGGCCGGCGCCATCGGCCCACGACACCTTCGCGATCACGTCTTCGACGCGGACATCGCGGCCGGCGAGCGGGCCGGCCTCGTCGAGGGAATCGACCACCGCTCGACCGTTTTCGAGCCGCAGCCCGATGCCAAAGCGTTCGAAGAGCGGCTGGGCAGGATCGATGCCCGCCACCGGCCAGAGCATCACGAGCCCATCCCTCCCGCCGCTGGCCAGCCAGCGGCCGTCCTCCGACACCGCCAGCGACAGCACGCCGTCTTCATGGCCGCGATAGCGGCGCACGATGCGGCAGAGACCTGCCTTGGCGAGTTCGCAGACGAACAGCCCACGGTCGGTGCCGAGCACCACCGCCCACGGTTCCGCCTCGCCCGCACGGGTGAGCCAGGCCACGCACTCCGTCGCCGGTCCGAGGCGTCCCTGCCAGGAAAGATCGAGCTCGATGGCGGCGGCCGCCCGGCCGCCATCGAGGAGTTGCCAGCTCTCGAAGCCGTCCCGCTGTCGCGGGCTGCGGGCCAGTGACCAGCGGCCCGGCGTGCCCGCCGACGGGGCCCACCCGGCGCGGTCGCCGACAGGCACGACGGCGAGATTGACGATGTCGAAGGCCGCGGAAAAGTCCGCTTCGGGAACTCCTGAGGCGGGTAGCAGCGACACTGCCAGCCGCTGTGGCGGCTGCTTTCCCTCCTGCGTCGAGAAGGCGACGCGGCCGATCCTTCTGCCCACGCCACCGAGACGCCGCGTGGGGCGGCGTGGCGTGTCGGCTGGAGCCGCCTGAGGGGCTTGTGCCAGGGCCACGTCGCTGGCGTCGACGATGATCTCGTGGTTCCAGCCGCCGCTGGCGGCGAAGATGGCCCCCGTGGCGCTCGCCGCCGTGGCGCGAACGGGTGCCGCCAGCTCCCGGGTCGACACCCGCTGCCCGGTCGTCACGTCCCAGATTTCCAGTCGGGCCGGACTACCGGCCTTCGTGGCCACGCCCGCGATCAACCGGCGGCCGTCGGCCGAGAGCGCGAGCGTTTCGGCGGCGGGGCTGATCTCCAGCACGACGGGCCGCGGCTTGGCAGCGGCGAGATCCCAGACGACGGCCCGACCGGCCAGGTCCGCCACGGCCAGAAACCTGCCGTCGGGCGTGGCGTCCATGGCCAGGATCACGCCCTTGTGGTCGAACGGCAGCACCTCGCGTGGGACGGCCTGAGCGGGGTCGACGAGTTCGATGTTCCAGACCGGCGCCGCTTCCGGCGGCTGGGCCGGCACGATCGTGGGCAAGGCCACGCGTCCTCCCTGCACGGCCGCCAGCGGCCTCGTCGCCGGCAGCGCTTTGACGGCAGCCACCTGCACGGCGGGCAAGCGGGTCTCGTCGCGGCCCGAGAGTTCCACGGGCCTCCATGCCGCCGCGCGATCCTGTTTGTCTCGCTCCCAGGCGAACACCTGCCCGTCGACGTCGGATGAAAAGAGCCACGCGGCGTCGGTCGAGAAATCGAGGCCCACCACGCTGCCGCGGTGGCCGGGGCGGTCGCCGCCGCCGAGCACGGCCACCAGCGAGCCGTCTCCATGGTCGACGACGAGGATCTCTCCGGTGCTGCCCATCGCCCCGCTGCCGCCGATCGCGACGACGGTCATTTTCTCGGGCGACGCGGCCAGAGCCTGGATCACTCCCCGGGTGCCACGAGCCACCTGCCAGCGGATCACCCGGTCGCGGATCCGTTTGCGGGCGATGTCCCGTGTGCCGGCCGCCGTGTCCCGGGTATCCCAGATCATCGCCACCTTGTCGCGGCCTCCCGAGACGAGCCGGCCATCGGGAAGAAAGGCGAGGCTGCGGACCTCGGCCGTATGACCCGGCAGATCGAGCCTGAGGATCGGTTCCGGCGTTTCGCGTTCGACATCCGCACGCACGACCGTCGCCGCGACCGCAACCGTCACGAGGCAGCAAGCCACTCGCAAGGTCCAGGGAAGGGCGGCAGAGGACGAGGAGGTGCTGGAGAGCATGGCATCGTGCCCGCGGGCGCAGAACTGCTCGTGCGGAAGGCGGCCGAAGTGCAGCTCGTTCCTACTTGGACGGCGCCCGGGAGTGAAGCGGGATGTCGAGGAAGAGTTCCGGGTCGCCCGCCGAGACGGCGATGCCGTAGCTGGAGGTTTCACCGGGGCGCGGCGGCTCGACATGGGTGACACGCCCGTCGGCGCCCAGGCCTTCAACCCGTTCCACCACCTTGCGAACCGGCCCCCGTGACTGCACCCCCGTGCCGGCGCGTTGCCGCAGCGACTCCATGCCGGCGTCGGCACGCTTTTTCGCCTCGCGTTGCTCCGAGGTGAGATTCTCCGCAGCGGATCGACCGCTCTTGAACACGGCGCTGGTGAGCAGTTGCAGGTCGTCGTTGGGTTCGGTCAACGCCACGACGACGAGTTTCTCCTCCCCTGCCGGCTCCGAGAAGGTGAAGTAGCCACCGTCGTCTGGCAGCGAGATCTCCGCGCCTTTTTTCACGAGCGGCGGCTTCTCCCCCTCGGACGGCAGCAGGCATGACCGTTCGCCGGTGGGGCCTTCGTTGAAGACATAGACGTAGACGTCATCCTGCGGGCGAATCCGTACCAGGAACGAATCGCCGACCTTGAACGTGTGGGCGTGGGGATCGACGAACTGTTCCTTGCCGGTGTCGTCGACGGCGATGACGGTGTATTCGAGGGCGATCGACTTCACATGCTTCGGCAGCTGCTTGCGGACGACGTTGCGTTCGCGAACCTCGGCCACGGCCGGCTCCGCGGCCTGAGCCGGCGGCTCTGCCAGCCGCGCCGAAAAGCAGGTGATCTCGGCTGCAGCCAGGATCGTCGCACACCACCGAAACGTCGGCCGGCGATGCAGCGCACACCCGCCTGGAAGTCTGATCGGCGTTCCACCCATGATCGATACCTCCTCGGAAGACCTCGCGACTCCTCCCACACCGTCTATCAGCTTGACGGTATTGGGCCGATGACTCAGCATACCCCAGCGGGCCTCGAACACAGAACACACGGCCCTCTTTCCAGGAATGGGGCCGGAGAAGCCGTGAAAGGTTGCCTGCGACTATCGATTCGGCACGAGGAACGGCCCGCGTTTTCCGCGGCTTTTTCCCAGCCGATCGAACTGGGGAGGCTGGACCCCACCCGCCCCACCCCGGATGTCCTGCTCCAGCCGGTCGAGATCGAGGGGGGCGTGCGGATCGCGATCGCCGAGCCACGCGAGAGCGAGGTGTCGCGGCAGCAGGTCCGGCTGGAAGCGTTGGATGGCGAACGTGTGCGTCTCACGAACCTGAGCAGGTCGATTGCCATTCGCTGTTTCAGCCAGCCCGACGTGGCTCCCGGCGGCGTCTGCGAGCAGTCCTTGCCGGTCAGCTTTCAGATCGGCCGTGTCGTCGTGTCGGTCGCCGCCGAGGTCCCGGGCAGTATCGAGGTAGCCGCGCCGCCCGCCGCCCACCTGCAGACCCTCGACGTGCCACCGGCCCCGCCGCTGGCCGGCGGGGCCGGCGCCGTGGGCAAGTCGCCACAGCCGCTGAGTCCCGCCCTGATCCTGGATTCCAAGAGCGGCGACGTTCAAGGAATCGTCCGCTGGTGGCGGCAGGTGATCTCGGTGCTGCAAAGCGCCTCGAACTCCGATGATTTTTTCCACAAGGCCGCTGCTGCGATCGTGGACCTCGTCGGCCTCAACCTGGGAGCGGTATTTCTCCGTGCGGATGGCGCATGGAAGCCCGTGGCGATCGCATCGAGCGAAAACTCCCAGGCCCGTCCGAGCACGAACGTGCTGGCCCGCGTGCTCGCGGAGAAACGCACGTTCTGGAACCGGGTCGATCCCGCCATCGACGTGTTCTCGAGCATGGCGATCCTCGAGGCCTATGTCGCCGCCCCGATCCTCGACCGGAATGGCGAGGTGCTGGGGGCGCTCTACGGCCATCGCGAGGGTGGAGCCGCCGGCGGCAAGTCCGAGATCACGCAGCTGGAGTCGCTGCTCGTGGAAACGCTCGCCTGCGGCGTGGCCGCGGGCCTGGCACGGCTCGAACAGGAGAAGGTGGCGCTCCAGCAGCGAGTGCAGTTCGAGCAGTTCTTTTCGCCGCAGTTGGCCGCCCGTCTGGAGGTGGAGCCAGACCTGCTTCGCGGCCGGGATACGGAGGTCACGGTGCTGTTCTGCGACATCCGGGGATTCAGCAGCGTGAGCGAGCGGCTCGGCCCGGCGCAGACCATGGAATGGATCGGGGGCGTGCTCAATCCGCTCTCCGACGAGGTGGCGGCGACGGGCGGAGTGCTCGTCGACTACATCGGGGATGAGTTGATGGCGATGTGGGGGGCGCCCTCGTCGCAGCCCGACCACGCGGCATTGGCCTGCCGCACGGCGCAGCGGATGGTGGCGGCCCTGCCGGGGATCGACGCGCAATGGCAGGGGGTGATCGGAGGACCGACCCGCTTTGGCATCGGGATCAACTCCGCCGCCGCACGGGTGGGCAACACGGGCTCGGCCCGGAAATTCAAATACGGGCCGTTGGGCAACGGAGTCAACCTTGCCAGTCGGGTGCAGGGCGCGACCAAGTACCTGCGCGTGAACAGCATCATCACCGGATCGACTCGCCGCCTGCTCGACGCGTCGTACCGCGTGCGGCGACTGTGCACCGTGCGGGTGGTGAACATCGCCGAACCGGTGGAACTCTTCGAACTCGACTGCGGCGACGCCCCG
>JBILWX010000172.1:0-6315 GCA_044369655.1 Pirellulales bacterium | reverse complement strand
AACACGGTGTTTCTCAGCCTGGCCCTCGCGATGGCCGAAAGCCGCGGAGCCGAGGCGATCGTGCTCGGCGTCAACGCCATCGACTACAGCGGCTACCCCGACTGCCGTCCGGAGTTTCTCGCGGCCTTTGCGGACGTCGCCCGGCTGGGCACGAAGGCGGGCGTCGAAGGTCGTGCCATCGAACTCGTCGCCCCGCTCGCGATGCTTTCGAAGGCGGAGATCATCCGCCTGGGACGTTCGCTCGGCCTCGACTACGGGCTGACGACAAGCTGCTACGACCCCGACAGCCGTGGCCGGCCCTGCGGCCGCTGTGATTCCTGCCTCCTGCGGGCGGCCGGCTTCGCCGCCGTCGGTGCAACCGACCCGCGGGCAAGCCTCTGACGCCGGCGGCAGGCCCGCCTCCCACACCCAATCGCATGCGCATTGCCGAAATCTACGCGTCCCTGCAGGGCGAAGGCTTGCTCGCCGGCACACCCAGCGTGTTCGTGCGGACGAGCGGCTGCAACCTCCGCTGCCACTGGTGCGACACGCCCTTCACCTCGTGGGAACCGGTCGGCGAGCACCGATCGGTGGCGGATGTCGCAGCCGCGACGGCCGCGTTCGGCCGGCAGCATGCCGTGATCACCGGCGGCGAACCGTTGCTCCTGCCCGAGGTGGCCGACTTGTGCCGCACGCTCCGCGACCGACGCCTGCACATCACGATCGAGACGGCCGGCACGGTCTTCCTCGACGCCCCCGCCGACCTCGTGTCGATCAGCCCGAAGCTGGCCTCGTCGGCGCCGCCGGCCGACACGCCGGGCCGATGGGCGGACCGCCACGAACAGGACCGCCGACGGGACGACGTGATCCTCGCCCTCATGGCCGGCGGCAACTACCAGCTCAAATTCGTGATCGATTCCCCGGCCGATCTCGCGGAGGCGACGGCGTGGATCGGCGACTTGGAGGCTGCACGGCCGGACGGAATCGACCGCAGCCGGGTGCTCTTCATGCCGCAGGGCAGGGGGCCCGAGGAGCTCGCCCGGACGACCGAGTGGCTCGGGCCGGAATGCCGCGCCCGCGGCGTCCAGCTCGCCCATCGCTACCACATCGAATGGTTCGGGCACACCCGCGGAACGTGATGCACACGGCGAAGGGGCCCGGGAATCCAGCGGCCTCGCCACGAAGGCTGCTTCCTACTTCGCCGGGGCGTGACCACGCGGACCGAAGGCGAGCACCGTCGCGGCGCCGACCGCCACCACGAGCAGGCCCGCCAGAAACCACGGGCTGATCGCCGTCGTGGACGTGTGGGCCAGGGCCAGCGTCGTGAGCGTATTGATCACCGGCGCACAGCCAAACACGACCGGCATGACGGTGAACGGCTTGCCGCCGCACGCAAACGCGAGGATCGTGCCGAGGGCACCAAGCGCCCCCAGTGATCCTGCGGCGAGACTCCAGAGCGTGCCGGAGAACTCCCACGTGCCCTTGTCGCCCATTGGCGCGAGCAGCCCCATTGGCACGAGCACCGCGATCAGAAAGTACGCGGCGCCGATGCAGATGAGCGGCCGCAGCCGGCTGCCTCCCATCGCCGCCTGGCCACGATGGAGGACGGGGCCGTAGGCGCCCCACGAGAACATCGCGATCGCGATCGACAGCAACACCTCCAGAAACCGTTCGGCCTTCTTCTCCACCGTGGCCGGTCTGCCGGCCTCCGCCCGCACCGCATCGATCGGAGCCGCCTCGACCGATTCATCCGCTTCCTCGGCCGCCGGGGCGGCCTGAACCTGCTGTCGGGCCTGATGCTGCGTCGGGTGCTGGGGCTGCGGCTTGAACACGAGCACGGTCACGGCGCCCGTCACCACGAGGATCAGCCCGGCAAGAAACGGCGCCTTGAGCTGATTGAACGAGCGGTTCATGAAGGCGGTGAGGAGCGTGTTGACCACCGGCGCCCCGCCGAACACGAGCGGCATCACGTAGATCGGTTTGCCGCCGAAGCCGAGCGCGAGGATGACGCCGAGCGCCCCGAGCGCCCCGGCCGTGCCCGCCAGCAGGCTCCAGAGCACGCCCTTGCTCGTCCAGCCTCCGCGTTCGCCGCGGGCCAGCAGCGCGAGCGGCACCAGCACGGCGATCACGAAGTAGGCGAGCCCCACGCACATGAAGGGCCGCAGGTTCGACTGCATCGACTCGCGGCCGAAGTGGAGCACGGGACCATACACGCCCCAGCAGAAGGCCGTCAGGGCGATGGCGGCGAGCATTCCCAGAAACTGCAGCATCGGGCGTTCTCCAAAGTACGGGGGCTCAGAACGTGCAGGGGCTCAGACCGTCGCGGAGCCGGCATGCTCCAAAAGCTCGAACATCCTACTCCCCACGTCATTCACGGCGAGCAGCCGCAGGCAATCGTGATGCTTGAGCGGACAGACACGCCTGCCGCAGGGAGAGCAGGGGAGGTCGAGCCGCATCTCCACCAGGTGCCGATGGTCGGAGCGGCTCAGCCGCGGATCCATCGGCCCGTGGAGCACGATCGTGGGCGTACCGAAGGCCGCCGCGATGTGCCGCGGGCCGCTGTCGGAGGTGACGAGCACCTGGGCCCGCCGCAACACGGCCTTCGCGAGACCGAACGGGAGCTTGGGCTCGTCCGCGAGGCTCTGGACGGCCGGATGGTTCGCCTCCCGCACGATCGCACTCGCTTCGGCGCGATCGCCGGGGCCGCAGTGCACCAGCACGCGGGCATGGGGCAGCCGGCTGATCGCCAGCTTCGCCAACGCCGCAAACCGCTCGGCGCCCCAGGCCTTCGAGGGGCCGTAGGCGCCGTTGTCGTTGAACACGACGAGCGGACCGACGGCACCGGACGATGGCGGAAACAGGCGGTCGAGCACGTCGTCGGCGAGGGCCTCGTCGGCCGGCGTGGTCGCCAGTTCCAACGTGAGCGGCTGCCGCAGAACGCCGATCCGCGCGGCGAGGTCCATGGCGTGGCCGGCCGGAGAAGCGGGTTCGACCCGAAACCAGCCGGCCACCCCTCCCTTCTTCGCCGTCGCACGGGCTGCCCGGAGTGGATCGGTGAGCAGCAACCGCCGCCCATGGCGGGCGAAACCGACCCGACGCTTCGCACCGCCGGCCCAGGCCAGCGCCGCTGAAGAGAGCGAATTGGGAACGATCAGCGCGATGTCGGCCGGGTCGTCACGGAGTTGTCTGGCCACCGCTCGAAAATGCCGGGATGGATCGCGGCCGTGCCGGTCGTAGAAGACCATCCGATCGAGCCACGGCGTGCCTTCGAGCAGTTCGGCAAACATCGGCTTGAGCACGCCGGTGATCCGGGCGGACCGGCCGAAATGATCGTGAACCGCGCGGAGCATGGGCGTGGTCATCACGAGGTCGCCAACCCACCGCGGCAGAATCACGAGAATATGCATGGGGCAGACAGTACCCGGCGGCCCGCAAAAAACTCAAACGCAAAATGAGGCGGCGCGAACGGGCTGCTCACTCGGCAGCGGCAAGCGCGTTCCTCGGCTGGATCCGGATGACCCGCCGGGAGGCCACCAGGCCGGCGGCGACGGCAGCCGCGAGCGTGAGGGCCCAGGTGCAGGCGATCCAGCCTACCGGCACACCTGCCCGGCCCGACGCGAACGTGGGCACGAGCGCCAAGCAGCCCGCGAGCGTGCCGACCCCCAGCCCCAAAAGCACCATGAACAGGGTTTCCAGCACCACGACTAGCCGCAGTCGTCGACCCGTGAAGCCGACCGCAGCCATCAGCCCGAGCGCCCCCAGCCGCTCGAGCACGCTTTGAAACTGCACGGCCGCGACGCCGGCGGCACCGAGCACGAGGCCGAGCGTGCCGAGCGCCTGGAAGCCGGCCAGAAACGTGTTCTGCACCGCCTGCAGGCTCCGCAGCCGGTCGATCGTGCGGGTGACTTCCACCCCGGCATCGGCCCAGGCGGCGGCGATCGCCCGCGGCACCCGGTCCGAAGTGGCGACGTCCGTCACGGCCCCCGCATCGACGAGCGCCATGGCATAGCCCGACCGCTGCGGAAACAGCCGCTCGAAATTCCGTTCCGACACGAGCAGAAAGCCCTGCAGGATGCCCGGTTCGAGGAGACCCACGATTTCGCAGCGGGCCGGGCCGTCTTCGCCGGACAGTTCGAACCGTGCCCCCACGCCGCCGAGCTTGAGCGCCCACTGCGCCGTCGCCTGATCGACGATGACCGGGATCGGGACATCGGCCGGGGCAGAGCTGGACTCGCGCTCGAGCAGCGTCCAGGGATTCGCCGACGCTGGCCCGTGAGCCGCATGATCGACGAAGCGGAATCCGCCCCGGTCGATAAAGGATGTGCCGAGGCCGAGCACGGTCGGCTGCGTCGGTGCGTAGAGATTCACGCAGCTGGCATCGTCGCCCGTGGACGACCTGATCCTGACGATGGAACACTCCGCGAGTGCCGCCCGATCGGCGTCGGCGAGGCCGAGTGCATCCCGCGTGACCGGATCGGCGGGATCGATACCGGTCGGCGTGCCGAACGTGGCCATGAAGGTCCATCCCCCGGTGGGAGCCTGCCTGTCGGCAGGCCGCGAGGGCGGATGCAGCGCAAACGACGAGACGGCCACGATCAAAAATTCGGCACATGCCACGATCGCCGCCACCGAAAACGCCCGCGAACGGCCGTGCGCGAGCCCCCGCCAGGCGAGGTCGGCCAGCGTGCGGAGCGGTCGCCCGCCCTCCCCGAATGCGCGGCCGAGCCAGAGCCTCACCACCGCGAGCAAGCCCGCGAGTGCCGCGGCTCCGGCGGCAAAGAACAGGCCGACAGCCACCTGCGGATCGGCACGGCGGGCCCACCACGCCAGCGCGACGGCCAGCACCGGACCGAGCACCGCGAACACCGGACCGACGGCGGCCAGTCGCGCGACGGCCCAGCCGGCGCGGCCGCGTGCGGTCGCCTGATCGCCGGTGGTTCCCTTCAGGAGCGACAGCGGGTTCAGCCGCGCCGTCCGCCAGGACGCCACCGCCACGGCGACCAGCGACACACTCGCCGCGGCAGCAGCCGCCGTCAGAAGCGACTGAATCGACTCGCGCCCGAAGGCGGGTGTCCCCGTGCCGAACGCCGCCCTCGAGCCGGCCGCGACCTCGGAACTCCACGCGGTGGCCAACCACTCGCGCAGCACCTGCGACCAGAGCGGCCCGATAAGCGTGCCCATCACGACCCCCACCGCCGCCGCGGCGCCTGCCACGCCTGACAAGAGCCGCATCACCCGCGTGGCTGGCCAGCCGATGGCGGCGAGGATGCCGATGTCGCGGCGACGAGCGGCGACGAGCAGCGAAAAGAGCAGCCACTCGAGCAGGAGCCCCGCGGCCACGATGAAGCTCGACAGCGCGAGAAACAAGCTCCCAAACGGCGTCGATCCCCGCGCGGCCTCCTGCGCCCGGGCCCGCAGCGGCACGACCCGCATCCCCATGCCTTCGACCCGCAGCGCGGCGGCGAGGGCGGCGCGGATCGCATCGGGCTCTCTTGCCGCCGGCGCAGCGACATGCCAGGCGGTCGTGCCCCCGAAGCGGCTGCCTGCCAGCCGCCGCGCAACCGCGAGCGAGACGAACGCCTTCGGCGTCGCGCCGTAAGCCTTCCAGTAGCGATCGTCCTCGTCGTGCGGCGGAACGCTGCGGACGCGGCTGCGATCAAAGGGGAAGGGGGGATCCCAGTCGGCGATCGAATCCTCGTCGGTGATCCCCTCGACCTCGGGCACGAGGTCCCGCGCGACCGCCGCCCCGCGCATCGCGGCGATGCCGCTGATGCGGAGCGTGCAGACGTTTTCCTCCACCCGACCGTGCAGCGTCTCCGGAAGGAAGAACTGCAAGGCGATGGAATCGCCCACGGCGACGGGCGTTCCCTGCGCGGCGAGATCGTCCGCCATCCACCGATCGATGACGATCTCCTCCGGCCCCGGCACGGGCAGCAGCTCTCCCCGGTCGTCGACGAGATCACCGACCGGCAGGCTGCCCGAGCCGATCCCCACGACGGTCGAATAGGGGATGCTCGCCCGGCCGGGTCGGCCATCCACCAACGGCGTCAGCGCATTGGCCAGGAAGACGAGCGTGGGGCAGCCGCCCAAGGGACCGAGCACCTGCTCCGCCACGCGGTCTGCCTCCGGCGGCAGCAGCAGGCGGCTCGAGCTCAGCCGCCATGCTCCGCTGCCGGGCGGCCTGTCGAAGACGAGGCCCAGGTCGACGAGCGCGGGCTTGAGCGCCGCCCGCAGGGCATCCGCCGTGACGGTGTCCGCGGATGCTGCGCCCGCGACTCCCCCTGGCGTGGTGCCGGCCACCGCAAACAGCGTGTTGGCGGTGGGCTCGGGCCGACG
>JBILWX010000009.1:0-57148 GCA_044369655.1 Pirellulales bacterium | reverse complement strand
CGGCCCCTGCATGCGGGCGATGAGCTTGAGCGCCTTGTCGAGCGCCCGGCCGATGCGGGGATCGTTCGTCATGCCGTAGGCCTGCCCCAGCACGAACGTGGCGAGGCCGTGGTTGTACATGTCGCGCTGTGGAGCGGCCATGTTGAGCAGGCCGCTCGGCTTCGCATTGGCGACGATGAACGACAGCGCCCTGTCGACATGATCGCCATACGTTCCCACGCCCGGCATGTGGCCGTTGGCGAGAAAGGCGAGCGCCCCGACGCCGACGAGGCCCAGATCGTTCGATTCCCAGTTGCCCGCCGCCGTCTGATTCGCGGCCAGCCAGGCGAGCCCTTGGTCGATCGCCGCCGCACTCTCGGGGGTGATTTCCCACTCGCCGCTGGTCGGCGAGAAGGTGCCAGCGCCGCTGGTCGGCGAGAGAGTGCCAGCGCCGCTGGTCGGCGCCTGCGACTCGGCGGCACGGCAGATCCAACCATGCAGCCCGCCCGCCAGGCAGGCGGCCAGGACCGTGATCGCACACGGGAGTTTCTTCCAACAGGTCACTGCGGGGGTGCCTCCGGCAAATACCATTTCCTTACTATGGCCGCGGGCCGCGGCCGGTTACACCCGTTCAACCGGCGGTGCGGCCCCTAGGGACCGATCGATCGCCCGCCGCCGGCTGGTTTTCGGGTGTATGCTTCAGGGTAGGCGGTCGTCGGCCCGTTCGGATTCGCCGCCCCGCAGTGACACGGCAGGAACGTCGGGGATGAGCGACAATCGCGAATTCATCGAGGAATTTCTCGTCGAATCCGGCGAGAACCTCGATCAACTCGACCGCGACCTGCTGGCCCTCGAGGAACGGCCCGACGACGCCCAGCGGCTGGCCAGCATCTTCCGCACGGTCCATACGATCAAGGGAAACAGCGGCTTCTTTGGCTTTTCCAAGCTGGGAGCGTTGACGCACAGCGGCGAGCATCTGCTCGGCCGGCTGCGGGAGGGGAAGATCCGGCTGGACGACCGGGTGACCGGCACCCTGTACTCGATGGTCGACGCCGTCCGCTCGATCCTCGAGTCGATCGAATCGACCGGAGTGGAAGGGGAGAACGACTTCCGGGAACTCTCCCACACGCTCGCGGCCGTGGCGGCGGAGGAAAACACCGCGGCCCCCGCCGCTCAGGAAACCGTCGCCCAGCCACCCGCAGCATCCACGCCCCCAGCTCACGAACCGGTGAACCCACCGGTGGCAACGGCCGCGACACCTGCGTCGGCACCGACCCCGCCGGCCGCCACCGAACCGGCGCGGCCGTCCGTGACGGTCGACACCTCGATCCGGGTCGATGTCGGCCTGCTGGCCTCGATCCTCGACCTCGTGGGCGAACTCGTGCTCGCCCGCAACGAACTCCGCAGCATCGACACCGTCGACCCCGCACTCGAAGGTGTCATCCACCGCATCAACACCGTCACCAACTCGCTGCAGGAAGCGGCCGTCAAGACCCGCATGCAGCCGATCGAGCACGTCTTCAGCAAGTTCCCGAGGACCGTCCGCGACCTCGCCGTGGCCTGCGGACGCGAGGTGCAACTGGTGATCGACGGCGCCGACACCGAGCTTGATCGCAGCCTCGTCGAAAGCATCCGCGACCCGCTCACCCACCTGGTGCGAAATGCCGTCGATCACGGGATCGAACCGCCCGATGTCCGCATGGCCCGGGGAAAACCGCGGACGGGACGGCTGTCGCTGCGGGCGTTTCACGAGAGCGGCCAGGTCACGATCGAGGTTCAGGACGACGGTGCCGGCATTCCGGTCGAGGCGGTCCGCGCGAAGGCGGTAGCCCGCGGCCTCGTCGATGCGGTCGCGGCGGCCGCCCTGCCCGACGACCGCGTCCTGCAGTTCATCTTCGAACCCGGGTTCTCCACCGCGGCGCAGGTGACGAGCGTGTCGGGTCGCGGCGTCGGCATGGACGTCGTGAAGACCAACATCGAGGCGATCGGCGGCACGGTCGACATCGCCAGCCGACCCGGCCTCGGCACCACGGTGCGGGTGCGGGTGCCGCTCACGCTCGCGATCATCCCGGCGCTGGTGGTCCGCTGCGGCAGCGAGCGGTTTGCCCTGCCGCAGGCCGCCGTGAGGGAACTGGTGTCCCTGCGGGGCGACGGTGGACCGCGGATCGAGGGACTCTCGTCCGGCGCCGTGATCCGGATGCGTGGCCGGCTCATGCCGGTGATCTTCCTCGACGAGTTCCTCGGGCTGCGGCCCATCACCGCCTGCCGCGACGCCGGGACGGTCGTGATCGTGCGGGTCGACGACCACGAGTTCGGCCTTGTCGTCGATGGGACCCGGACCGCGGCGGCGCACGCTCCGCTCTGCGGACCGGACGCATCGCGAACGGTCGGCGAAACGGCCAGCCTCTCCACGATCGTGGTCAAACCGATCGGCAGCATGCTTGCGCAACTCGGCATCTATTCGGGGGCGACCGTACTCGGTGACGGCGGCGTGGTCCTGATCCTCGACCTGCGCGGGATGCTGCGGGCGGCCAACCTTCCCGCCGTCGAACGCGACGAACCGCCGACCGACACCGCCGCCGTGCCGGCAGTGGCCAGCAGCTATCTCGTCTGCCGCACCGGTGCCGGCCGCCGCATCGCCCTGCCGCTCGACAGCGTCACGCGGCTGGAAACATTCGGCGCGGATGCATTGCAGCCCGTGGGGAACAGACAGGTCGTGCGCCGGGGCGGGATGTTCACGCCCGTCGTCGACGCCGACTCGCTCCTCGGCTCACGCCCTGGCGTCGCCGCGGACGACGGCGCCGTGAAGCTCGTCGTGCTCGACGACCGCTGCGGCGGCGTGGGCATCGCGGTGCGGCAGATTCTCGATGTCACCGCGGCGGAGTCGCCGCTGCAGCCCGCGTTGGCGGCCACCGGGGTCGCGGGCACGCTCGCCCTCGGCGGCCTGGCAACGGAGCTGCTCGACCTCACGACCGTGCTTCCCGCCGGCCTGCCGTGACCGATCATCGCACCGTGCCACATCGCCCATGACCACGCCCTCCATGACCGCATCCCCTCCGGACCGCTGCTGCCACTGCTGCTTTCTCGTCGCCGGCGACTGCTTTGCCGTGCCGTCCGTGAACGTGGCCGAGGTGCTCCGCGACGGCCGCATGACGCGGGTGCCGCACGCCCCCGCAGCGGTGCTGGGGTTGCTCCACCTGCGCGGCCGCATCGTCCCGGTGATCGACATGCGGCGCCGACTCGGCTTTCCGGAAGCCGCGTCATCCGCCACCCGCACCCACGTGGTCGTGCGGCTTGACGACGACTGGTACAGCCTGCTCGTGGACGAAATGCGCGACGTCATCGAAGTGGCGGAGGACCGGATCGAGCACCCCTCGAGACCGCTGGCCGACACGCCGCACGACGCCGTCAGCGGCGTCTTCGCCGCCCAGGGAAGCCTGGTGCATTTTCTCGACCCAAAACGCGTCGTGCAGCTGACCGCACGGCAACGGGAACAGTCACCTCAGAGACCGGGAGCAACGCATGTCGGATTTTGACACCCTCACACGAGCGACGCGGGCACGATCGACGGGGACGACCGGGGGCTGGCGTTCCCTCTTGGGCAACCGGCTGCTGCTGGCGTTGCTCGGGGTCTCCCTGATTCCGCTGGCACTGATGGCCATCGCCACCTACCGGGCGGCCTCCGCAGCGCTCGTGCAGGAGTCGTTCGCCAAGCTGGAGACCGTCCGCACCATCACCGCGAAGTCGGTGGAACGCTACTTCCAGACACTCCATGACCAGCTCGCCGTGTTCGCCGACGACCGCATGGCCGCGGAGGCATGCCGACGGTTCAGCGAGTCATTCGCCACGGTCGCTGCCGACAACAAAACGAACGACAAGGTGATGGCACAGGTGCGCCGCGACGTCGAGGCACATTACGCCGGCGAGTTCACGGCGGAATATCGCAAGCGGGCCGGCAGCGATCCCGTCTTCAAGCCGTTGGTGGAGTCACTCGACGACAATGCTCTCTACCTGCAATACCTCTACATCCGCCGCAACGACAACCCGCTCGGCTCGAAGCAGCTGCTCGACGCCGCGGACGACGAGTCCGCCTATTCCAGGACGCACGCGAAATTCCATCCCCTGCTGCGAAACCTGTGCGAAAAGTACAGCCTGGCGGATGTGTTTCTCATCGATGCCGCCTCGGGCAACATCGTCTACACCGTGCTCAAGGAACCCGACTTCGGGGGGTCGCTGCGCAACGGTCCTCTGGTCGGCACGAGCCTCGGCGACGCCTTCGTGAAGGCGTCCAGCAGCGGCCGGCGCGACGCCGTGGCCTACGGGCACTTTGCCCGCTACCTGCCCTCCTGCATGGAGCCCGCCAGCTTCATCGCCGCACCGATCTTCGACGGCCGGCAGCTCGTCGGCGTCGTCGCCTTCCAGATCCCGATCGCCAGGGCCGACGCGATCATCGGGGAGACCACCGGCATGGGACAGACCGGCGAAACCTACGCCATCGGCTCCGACCGGATGTTCCGCAGCAATTCGCGGTTCGCCCGGGATCTGGGCGTGACCAGCACGATCATCGATCCACGGTTCAAGGTCGATACGGTCGCCGTCAGATCCGCCCTCGACGACAACCGCTCGGGCACGGCGCTCGCCGTCGACTACCGCGACACGCCCGTCCTCTCCTCGTGGGCACCCGTGACCATCCACCGCGATGAGGCCTCCCCGCGGGATACCGTCCGCTGGGCGCTCGTTTCCGAGATCGACCAGTCGGAGGTGCTCGCGCCGATCCACCGTCTCCGCGCCTTCGCCCTCACGATCTTCGGGCTGACGACGGCGGGCGTGCTGCTCGTGTCCACCGGCATCGCGCGGCGGCTATCGCGCGAGGCGAACCGGCAGGCCGCGCTGGTCACCGGCATCATCGACAACACGCACGCGCTGGCCAGTTCCTCCGAGGAACTCACCAGCGTCAGCCAGCAGATGAGCGCCGCCGCCGAGGAGACCACGGCCCAGGCCAACCTCGTCTCGGCCGCGGCCGAGCAGGTGAGCAGCAACGCCCGCACGGTGTCGGGCTCGATCGACAACCTGGTGTCGAGCATCCACGAGATCGCCAAGAGCGCCCAGCAGGCGGCCTCCGTCGCCGGCGAGGCGGTGGTCAAGGCGGGCACGGCCTCGACGACGATGGACGCCCTGGGCCGCTCGAGCGCCGAGATCGGTCAGGTCGTCAAGGTCATCACGGCGATCGCCGAGCAGACGAACCTGCTGGCCCTCAACGCCACGATCGAGGCCGCCCGGGCCGGCGAAGCCGGACGGGGCTTCGCCGTCGTCGCCAACGAGGTGAAGGAACTCGCTCGGGAAACCGCCCGTGCCACCGAGGACATCGGCGCCAAGATCGAGGCCATGCAGGCCGACACGCAGCGGGCCGTCGTGGACATCGGCGGCATTCGCAACGTGATCGAGTCGATCGACGCCCTGCAGACGCGCATCGCCACGGCCGTCGAGGAGCAGTCGGTGACCACCAGCGAAATCAGCCGCAACATCGCCGAGGCGACCACCGGCTCGACGGAGATCGCCGAAAACATCCTGCAGGTGGCGCAGGCGGCCCAGAGCACGGCCGAGGGTGCGTCGAACACGCAACTCTCCTCGCAGGAACTGTCGCGGATGGCGCAGTCCCTGCAACAGCTCGTCGAGGAATACCGGCGGTCCTGACGCTCACAAGGAGGCATGGAGTGCGCGCGTTGGTGGTCGACGACTCGAAGCCGAGCCGCAGCATCGTCGCGCGGACGCTGCGCGACCTGAAATTCACCTGCACCGAGGCGGCCAACGGCGTCGAGGCGCTCGCCGCCCTGGCCGCAGAGCCCCGGCCCGACCTGGTCACGATCAATTGGCACATGCCCGTGATGGATGGCATGGAGTTGCTGCGCCGGCTGCGTGCCAGCGACGTGCATCGCGGCCTGCGGTTGCTGATGATCTCGACGGAGACCGACCAGGACCGCATCGCCGCGGCGCTGGCCGCCGGCGCCAACGACTACCTCGCCAAGCCGTTCACGCCGGAGGCACTCGCCCGCAAACTCGTCGGCCTCGGCGTCTGCACCGCAGCCGAGGCGACGCCGGCCGGCGGCCGCGGGCCCATTCGGGTGCTGATCGTGGACGACTCGGCCACGATCCGCACCGTGCTGTCGTCCACGCTTGGGGCCGATCCGGACCTGCGGGTCGTCGGCACCGCCATCAACGGCCAGGTGGCGATTGCGAACATCGCCGCCAGCCCGCCCGACATCGTGCTGCTCGACGTGGAGATGCCGGTGCTCGACGGCATCTCCACGCTGCGGGAGATCCGCCGGTCGCATCCCAAGCTGCCCGTGCTCATGTTCTCGAGCCTCACGGAGCGGGGATCGAAGGCCACGCTCGACGCGCTGCTCGCCGGCGCGAACGACTACGTGGCCAAGCCCGTCGGCCAGTCCGCCGACGACCTCGCCGCCCGCATCCGGGCCGACGTGATCACCAAGATCAAGGCGCTCGTGCCGCGGGGCGGCGCCACGGCCGCCCGCACCGTGCCGCCAAGCGCGGCCCGCCCGGCGATCCCCACCCGCCGCGAACCGATCCGGGGCATCGTCATCGGCACGTCGACCGGGGGGCCGGTCGCGCTGGCCGAGGTGCTGCCCGCGTTCGCCGCGACGGCCCGCGTGCCGGTGTTGATCGTCCAGCACATGCCCGCCTTCTTCACCGCCCAACTCGCCGAGCGGCTGTCGCGGATCTGTGGTGCGGACGTGCGGGAGGCGCAGGGCGGCGAGGATGTCCGGCCGGGCAGCATCCTGCTGGCCCCGGGTGGACGCCATCTGGAAATCACAGCCGGGCCGGTGGTGCGGACCCGGATCACGGACGACCCGCCGGAAAACTCCTGCCGTCCGGCGGCCGACGTGCTCTTCCGGTCGGCCGTCCGTGCCTGGGGGCCGGGCACGCTCGGCATCGTGCTCACCGGCATGGGCCGCGACGGGTTGCAGGGCGCACGGCAGATCGTCGAGGCTGGCGGCGCGGTGATCGCGCAGGACGAATACACGAGCGTGGTCTGGGGCATGCCCGGCGAGGTGGTCCGCGCCGGATTGGCCGACACCGTCCTGCCTCTGTCGCAGATCGGCGTCGAAGTGGCGCTGCGGCTGTCGCGCCGCGGCGGTTGACCCGCCCAGGAAGGCTGCCATGAAAGTCGGTGCCGACCAGTTCGCCTATCTGTGCGACCTGCTGCGCAAGCGCACGGGCGTGGTGATCGACGGCACGAAGGAATATCTCGTCGTCGCGCGGCTGATGCCGATCGTCCGCCAGCGGAAAATCCCCAGCCTCGACACGCTCATCGACCGCCTCCGCAAGGGAACGGATGCGTCGCTCGAACGCGACGTGCTCAGCGCGATGATGACCCACGAAACCTCGTTCTTTCGCGACAAGAGCCCGTTCGAGACGATCCGCCGGCTCCTGCCCGAACTGATCGCCCGCCGGAGTGCCCAGCAGCAGCTGACGTTCTGGTCGGCGGCCTGTTCCACCGGCCAGGAGCCCTACAGCCTCGCCATCCTGCTCAACGAGCACTTTCGCGACCTGCTGGCCAGTTGGCGGGTGCGGATCATCGCCACCGACTTTTCGGAGACCGTGCTGGCGCGGGCGCGCGAGGGGGTCTTCAGCAGCCTGGAGACAGCCCGCGGCCTGCCGCCGGCGACCCTCGCCAAGTACTTCCGACCGCTGCAGGGAAAGTGGAGCATCTCCCAGGACTGCCGGCGGCTGGTGGAATTCCGGTGTCAAAACCTGAACGCCGCATGGCCGATGATGCCCCCCTGCGACATCGTGCTCGTCCGCAACGTGATGATCTACTTCGACGTGCCGACCCGGACGGCGCTCGTCGAGAAGGTTCGCAAGGTCCTGCGTCCGGACGGCGCGCTGTTCCTCGGCGGTGCCGAGACGCTGATCGGCATGGACACGGGCTACGAGCGGCTCAGCGGTGCGGGCTGCAGCTACTACCGTCCCACGTCGCGGCGCTGACAGTCGGTGGCACAAGCCCTCCCTGCCCTTTTTCCACGAAGTTGCCCGGCGAACTGGTTCAGCCGGTGACGCCACCGGGCCCGTCTGCCATGATTGGCCGCATGAAGAGACCTGTCGTTCTTGTCACCGGAGCGAGCCGTGGTCTGGGCCGTGGCATCGCCCGCACGCTCGCCGCCGAGGGATACGATCTCGCAATCCATTACGCCTCCAATGCCGCGGCGGCCGAGGAGACCGTCGCGGCCTGCCGGGCGGTCGCCGCGGATCCCGCCCAGCGGTTCCTGCCCGTCGCCGCGCAGCTCGCATCCACCAGCGACCGCAGAGCGCTCATGGAGCAGGTGCTCGCGGGATTCGGCCATCTCGACGCCCTGGTGAACAACGCCGGGATGGCTCCGCGGGAGCGGGCCGACATCACCGCGGCCGGCGAGGCGAGCTTCGACGAACTGATCGCCGTCAATCTGAAGGGCCCCTACTTCCTGAGCCAAGCCGCCGCCACCTACTGGCTTGCGCATCCGGGAGCGGCGCGGCTCCCGGGGGGCTACAAGCTCCTCTTCGTGACCTCGATCTCCGCCTCCACCGCTTCGACGAACCGCGGCGATTACTGCATCTCGAAGGCCGGTCTCGCCATGGCCGCCCAACTCTGGGCCACCCGGCTGGCCGCCGACGGGGTGCAGGTACTGGAACTGCGTCCCGGCATCATGGCGACCGACATGACCGCGGGCGTGCAGGAAAAATACGACGCCCTCATCGCCGAGGGTCTGGTGCCGCAGAAGCGCTGGGGCACGCCCGCAGACGTCGGCCTCGCCGTGAAGGCGATCTGCCGCGGCGATTTCCCCTTTTCGACCGGAGACGTGATCTATCTCGACGGCGGTTTTCACCTCCGCCGTCTCTGATGCGGTTCCGCCCCGCTCACAGCCGATTTTTTCCCACCCACACCCCCCACCTCGCATGATCACGATTGATACCACGCTCACGCCGGCCGCGCTCAAGGCTGGAGCTGACAGAGTCTTCGCGGCCTCCGCTCCCAAGATCGCCAGCCTCCAAAAGCGGTGGCAGGACGCCGACGGCACGCCGGTCTTCACGATCGAGGGCCGGTACACGTCACGCGGCTGGACCGAGTGGACGCAGGGATTCCAGTATGGGTCGGCGATCCTCCAGTTCGACGCGACGGGCGACGAGGCGATGCTTGGCATCGGCCGCGAGGGAACGCTCCGCCTGATGGCGCCCCACGTCACGCACATCGGCGTCCACGACCACGGTTTCAACAACGTCAGCACCTACGGCAACCTCCGCCGTCTCCTCCAGGAAGGCCGCCTGCCCGCCAACGAGTGGGAAGGGCACTTCTACGACCTGGCGCTCAAGGCGAGCGGGGCCGTGCAGGCCTCCCGCTGGACCCAACTCACGCCCGACCTCGGCTATATCTATTCCTTCAACGGTCCCCACTCCCTCTTCGCGGACACCATCCGCTCCCTGCGGGCCCTGGCGCTTGGCCATCGGCTCGGCCACCGCCTCATGGCCGAGAACGACAAGCCGGTCTCGCTCCTCGGCCGGCTGCTCGCGCATGCCGAGACCACCGCCCGCTACAACGTCTTCTACGGGCGCGGCCGCGACATCTACGACGTGCCCGGCCGCGTGGTCCACGAGTCGATCTTCAACACGACCGACGGCAACTACCGCTGCGCTTCCACGCAGCAGGGCTACACGCCCTTCTCCACCTGGACCCGCGGGCTGGCCTGGATCCTCTGCGGCTATCCCGAACAACTGGAGTTTCTCGAACTGCTCCCTGATGCCGAACTGGCCCCCTTCGGCGGCAAGCAGGCGATCCTCGACCGGTTCCTCGAGGTGTCGCTGGCCGTGGCCGAGTTCTTCATCCGCGAGACCCCGACCGACGGCATTCCCTACTGGGACACGGGCGCCCCCGGACTCGTCCATCTCGGCGACTATCTGAGCCGTCCCGCCGACCCCTTCAACGAGCACGAGCCCGTGGACAGTTCCGCCGCCGCCATCGGCGCCCAGGGTCTGCTCCGCCTCGGCCGCTACCTGGAACGCCACGGCCGGAAAGACGAAGGCGGCCGCTCCATCGCAGCCGGGCTCACGATCGCCCGCACGCTCTTCGCGGAGCCCTACCTCAGCACCGACCCGAGCCACGAGGGGCTTCTCCTCCACACGGTCTACCATCGGCCCAACGGCTGGGACCATGTTCCCCCGGGGCGAACGGTTCCCTGCGGCGAGTCGGCCATGTGGGGCGACTACCATCTCCGCGAACTGGCCCTGTATATCCAGCGTCTCGCCAGCGGCGGCCCCTCGCTCACCTTCTTCGGCACGATCTGATACCCGGCAGGCTCGGATCAGAGTGGGCGCGAGTTCAGTCCCGGAAGGCCGGGTAAGCACCAGCCGACGGAAGTCGGCCAAGGCAAGGTCGGCACGACGCCGAGCCTGGCCGTGAAGCCGCTCACTTGGGCACGAGTTCGACGAGGTCGCGGGCGGGATCGGCGGGGCCGCGGCCAAAGAGCGTCCAGACCCGGTCCCCGTGCCGCGCGAGCGGTCCCAGCCGGGGATCGGGATCCTTGAGGAGGCCGAGCGGCGTGCGCTGCCGCACCTGACCCGACTGTGGATCGAGCCAGACGAGCACCGGCTGAAACGCCTTTTCATGCGGCACCGGCTCGCGGACCGCTGCGAGCACGCCGTCGCGGGCGTCCACGAGACTGGCGTCGAGCAGATCCGGCGACTCGAATCGCCACTGGAATTGCCCGGTGGCAGCGTCGAGGGCGACGAGTCCCGTCGACCGCTCGACGACGAGACTCTCCCCCGCCGGTGTGGCGCCGCCTGCGCCCGTCCGCACGATGCCAAGCACGCGCCTCGCCTCGGGCAGGCTCGCCTGCCAGCGGACGCGGCCGCTCGCCGCATCGATGGCAAGCACCGCCGGCACGCCGGGCTCGAGGACGAACACCCGGCCGTCGGCGACCAGTGGCGGCGCCTGCGCCTGCACTCTCCAGAACGCGTCGACGGCCACGGGCACCCAGAGATGCTTCCGCACCCAGCGGAGCCTGCCCGCGGCATCGCAGCCGACGACGCTGCCGCCGCAGGTGATCACGAGGCCGCCGTCGACCGCGGTGATCTGGCAGTCCCGCACGAGCCACCACGACTCCCGCAGGGCGACGAGCGGCTCCTCGCGCAGCGCGTCGCCGGAGGCCGGGTCGTAGGCCGTCAACGCGAGCGCATACTCGTCGCCGCTCTTCGTCGCCGTGCAGCCATGGAGCACACCGTCGAACAGCACCGGGTCGGACACGAGCCAGCGGTCGGGCCGCGTCGGCGTCTCCCAGGCCACTGTGCCGTCGGCCAGGTGTATCGACGTCAGCACCGGGCCCGCCTTCTTGAGCCGCCGCACGAAGGCGTGCGTGGCATTCGCCACCGGCCGCATCGGCTGGCCCGCCCACTCGTGTGTCGCCGCCGCGTCGCCGCCGACGCCCGCCCGCCAGTGCAGGCCGCCCGACTGCGGGTCGTAACTGGCCAGCTGAAACCGGTTGCTCACGAGGAGCCGGTCGGCGAGCGGCACGACGGCCGCCTGCCTCGCCACCCAGTCGAGCGACTGCGGGGCGAAGCCCGGCCCGCCGCGGGCGTATTCGGCGGGCAGTCCCGCGGGATTGGCCCCGACATCTCCCTCCAGCCGGGCGCGGACGACGGGCTCGTAGTCGCGGGCCGCAGGCAGGCTCGTCGCAGGCAGCGACTGCGGGCGGACGACCAGCGCCTGTGCCACCTGCTCGGCAGCCGACAGCCGCGGCAGCAGCGACTGGGGAGCTGAACGGCGGGCAAACCGATAATGGTCGAGCGCCGTGGTGATGGCGCCGCCGGCCAGGCAGCGATCACCGAGCCAGTGATGCGCCTCCGCGGCCGCTTCCGTGCCGACATACTGGAAGGTCGCCGCCTCGACGGCCCCCGCATCACCCTGATCGATCGCCTGCCGCACGCGGATGCCCGCCCGGTCGCCGAACTCGGCCCGCATCGTCTCCTCAAGCGGCGGCTCATCGGCCATCAGCGTGGCCACGGTCGTCGGCAGCGCTGCGCAGAGGTCGGGATCCTTGCGGTCGGGCAGAAGGCTCGCCACGTCTTCCGTGGCCAGAATGATCTCGCACGTGTGACGATATTCGGCGCCATCAACCGCGGCATCGAGATCGGCGGCCAGCGTCACCCCCTCCTTGCCAGGCTCGGTGACGAGCGGATGCCGCCAGTCGCGGCCGGCCGTGGACCGCTTCACTGTCAGCTCGCGCGCCCAATTGAAGAACGGTGCGTTGGCCGGCGGGTCGACGAATCCGAAAAACGCGAAGCGTGCCGTGAGGCCGGCCAGATCGTCCGAGCGGCCGGCCAGCGCCAGTTCGAGCACCTCGCGGCGAGCGAGCGCTTCGGGAAAGAACGCAAACGGCGCGGCACACGTGAGCGGGCAGGTCTGCTGCGCGTGGGCCACCTGGGAATACGCTCGGGGCTTGCCTACATCGGAGAGATTCTGCCCAAGTTGCTCGTACAGCTTCGCGATCCGCGTGGCTGCGGCGGGATCGGCCCAGACAGGCGCGAGTGCCGCGATCTCGTCGAGGAGCCGCAGCCGGTCGTCGAGGGACAGCTTCACGCGCAGGCTGTCACGCCACACAAGCGCGAGCAGTTCGATCGCCAGATCCTTGGGACAAGCGGAGGCGAGCCGGCGGATCGCACAGGCCCGCAGCCAGGCATCCTCGTCGGCCACCGGGGGCTTGGCCTTGATCGCCGCGTCCCGCCAGGCGGGAAACGCCGCGGCCTCGGGCAGTTCGACGGCGGCCTCGCGGAGGTCGAGCGGCGCGAGCGACTCGAGCATGGCACATGGCAGCATGCGGATCTCGCCCAAGGCGATCCGCCGGGCCGCGGGATTCGCCGCGGCGTAGAGGCCGACCGATTCAAAGGGTGGCCCGGCGATCGGATCGAAGGCCTGTGTCCAGCGAACGCCGTCGGCGCTCATCGCGCATCGCACGAGGCCGCCGCAGTGGCCGATCCTGAGCCAGGCCGAAGGGCCCACCACGGGCAGCGGCGTCTCCTGCGGCTTGCCGTCCCCTTCAAGCCGATTGTCGCCCGGGTTGAGAACCACCAACTGCGCGAGCGATTTGTCGTGCTTGTTCGCCAGGAACGCGAGCACCCTCTGGGGCTTGCCCTCCCGGTCTGCCAGCAGGATGCCGGTGCCCGGAGCGTGTGCGTCGATCCGCAGCACGATCTCCCGTGGTCCTCCTGCCGGCAGGTTCACCGCGGCCCAGACCGGCTGCGGATTCTCTGCCGCGACGAGTTCCACGCCGCCATCGACCCGCTCGCTGAAGCCTCCGCCCAAGCCGACCGGCATCTGCCAGGGCTGCTTCGCGATGACGATCGCTTCACCCTTCGACTCCGCAGGCGGCCACCGGTTGAACGGCAGCGGAGAGGCCTTCGTCATCGTGATTTCGCGAAACACGCCGCTCCCCTCGAAATAGATCTCGCTCGGCGGCTCAGGCAGCGGCACCTCGACGATCCGCACGTCGCCCCGCGAGAGCGTGAGCAGGCCATCCGCATGCCGCAGTTCCACGATCACGGGCGGCTTCGGGTTGGTGCGGGCCATCCGCCCGTCGTCCCGCGCGGCGAGCAGCCAGCCGGTCGGCACGGGCTCGCTGCCGGTGCGGCTGGTCGCATAGCCGCACCAGGGACCGGTCGGGCCGTAGGCGTCGAACGTCGCACCCTGCGTGCCGGACCAGGCGTGAATCCGCAGCGGCGTAACATCCTGCACCGCCACCCGCAGGCTCGTGCCGGGGGCGAGCGGCGACCGCAGGCGGACGAGTCCGTCGAATGTTCCATGCGGCACATTCGCGATCGGCTGCATGCCGAACGTGCCCGCCGTCTTCGGCTTGCCTGGCACGGCCTCCACGGCCTCGAACCAGAGCTTGAGCACATCGGCGGTCGGGGGCGGGCGATCGGCCCTCATGGGTGCAAAGACCGCTGCTGGCGAGACGGGCACGTCGGCGAGCGCCCGCAGGTCGGCAGTCCACGGGTCGTCGACCGCCGGCTTCGCGGTGCCGGTCAAGGCGGCCACTGGCGGCGGAACATCGGCGGGCGGGGCCACTGGCTCTTTGGAGTTCGCCGACACCGGTTGAGACGCCCGAGCGGCCATCTCCTCGGCAGCGTCAGCGGCCGGCGCGTCATCGGCGGGCGACTCGACGGTTTCCTGCTGCTGTTTCTCTGCGGAGGCCGTTGCGCCCGCGTCGGGCGGCACCACCGGCCGCCCGCGGGTGCCGCCGCGGCCGCTCATCACGATCGCGAGCCCGCCGAGCAGCGCGAGCCCGACGAGAAAACCGAGTCGCGTCCTCACGCCGCCGATCCCACCCAGCCAGCCCCGCGCCGCCTTTGCCTGCGCGAGGACTTTCTCGACCGACACCCGCGGGCGGCCGATCGAATGAGCGAGGATCTGCTCCAGCTGGATCCGCTCGGCGCACTCGCGGCGGAGTGCGGCCGATGTCCGCAGGCCCGCCCGCAGGCTGTCGCACTCCTCGTCGGAGAGTTCCTCTGGGCTCTTCTCACGGATGAGCGTCAGCAGTTCGTCTTCGGTCATCAGGCGACCCCTCCGCCAATGGCCCCGTCGAGGCAGCGTTTCACCGCCTGCCGGGCCCGGTGCACGAGCAGCTTCACCGCCCCCTCGCTCCGCTTGAACCGTTCGGCGATCTCGCGCATCGAAAGATCGGCGTGGTAATACAGGTCGAGCGACTGCCGGGCGCTGGGCCCCAGTCCCTGCAGGCAGTCGGGCAGCCTCGCGATCGCCTCGTCGTAGTGGCTCGCATCTCCTTCGCCGGCTGAGAGTTCCTCGATCTCGAGGCAGAGTTCCGTCCAGGCGGTCTCCCGCCGCCGCCGAGTCTTGCGGACGTGCTCCCGCAGCACATTGCGGGCGACGCCCAAGAGCCAGGCCCGCAGGTCGGCCCGCGACTCGTCCTTCTGCAGGGCCTTGCCGGTGTAAACCCGCAGGAAGACCTCTTGTGCGAGATCCTCGACGTCGGCTCCGCCGGTCAGCCGCGCACGCACGTAGCCGCACACGACCCGTTCATGCCGCCGCACGAACGTCTCGAACGCCGCATGGTCGCCCCGCCGGGCCGCCGCGAGCAGCACGGCGTCATCCAGGACCCCCTCCGGGCCGATGCCCATCGGCGACTCGGTTTTCTCCGGCTCGGCTTGTTCGGTGTTGGTCGACATGTCTGTCTGCGAGCACTCGCGTCTACCGCTGTGTCTGCCTGTCCTTGAGCAGCGTGCCGGGGAGGCCGAGGGCCGGCTGCGGATCGCTCGTCACGGAGAGCCGAAATCGGCCCAGCACATGCTGGCCTCCGCGGGCATACCGCAGGATGAGCTTGAGGACGGAATCACCTTCGCACGTCATCGGCTGGGCAAGGATCAGCACGGCGACCAGCGGCGTCTGTTTGGGGGCGGCTTGGATCGCCCAGCCGCTGTTGGGATCGGCGTCGATCATCATGGCCGCCGCATGGCCGGGCTGCTCGAAGCTCGCCTCGCCCTTCCCGAATGTGATCTTCCTGCCCTCCGTGGTAGTGGCCGCTGGCAGCATCTCGGCGGCGACCATGCCGAGCACGAAGTTGCCATTGCCGGACCGGCCGGGCCCGCCGGCCGGGAGCGAGTCGTCTGGCAACGCCTCGATCCTGACTGCCGTGATCTCCGGGGTTTTGGCGCGGAGAAGCAGCGTATGCACGTCGGTCGCCGGCGACGGGCCGCCCACGAGGACGGAGCCGTCGTCGAGCCGCGTGAACGTCGATCCGCCTTCTGATTTCAGATCGACGATCTCGACCGGCTGCCATCTCGTGCCCGGATCCTCGATCGGCTCGATCGCATGCCATTCGACCAGGCTCTTGTTGTCGGTGGGCAGGTGGATCACCTCCACGCCAATCGTCTTGCCCGCGAACCGGTCGAGCGGCAGGAGAAATGGCGGCGGCAGCTGCCCCGGTTTCCGTTCCGGCACGTCGGCCACCGCCATCGACTGGCCGTCGATGCGGATCTCGAACCGGCTGGCCGACGTGCCCGGCGGTCGCGTGACACCGACCGCGAGATAGTTTTGTTCGGCAGTCACCGTCCACTCACGATCGATCTCCAGCTCCGCGCCGGGCCGGATCACCTGCCGACGATACCCGGCGATGTCCGCTGCCGCGATCGGATCCATGGCGTTTGTCACGACGAGCGGTTCGGTCTCGCGCGTGTCGATGCTCGAGCCCTGCCACGCCGCGATCGTCCGGGGCAGGCGCGACTGGACGACCGCCTCGAGTCTGTCGGGGTCGAGCGACACGACCGGCTCGAGCCAGTCGACCAGGTCGCGGACGTCGTAGGGGTCGGCGGCCGGCGGCCGGCCGTCGTGGGCCATGTCGGCCACGAGCACGAGGCTCTTGTGTCCGCCAGCCGGGCCCACAAGCGCGAGGCTGCCGGTGTCGGCGACCTCGGTCGAGCCGACGAGAAACCCGCTCTGCCAGAGCGGCTGTTCGTCGGCGGCATTGGCGTGGACGCTTGCCCGCACGCAGCCGCCGGTGCGGGCAAGCGTGTCGAGCGCGACCGACGAGCGGAAGGCGGTGGCGATCGTCGGCAGCGGAAAGACGAGGTCGCACCGCGCCTGCACGCCGAAGCCCCAGCCGAAGAGGGTGGGCTTCGCCTCGAGCGGCGTTCGCCTCGCTTCGAGTGGCGTCCCCTGCACGCTGCGATCGGTCTGCCACGACCAGCCACCGCCGAATGTCGCGGCGCGTTTCACGCTCGTCGGCGCGATCGTGGAGAGCGGCACCTCGTGCGGCAGGAAAAATCGCCGCATGCCGATCTCGGGATTCGCAAGCCAGAGCGGATCAAGGCACCAGGCCGGCTGCACGAGGTGCAGCCACGACCGCGGATCGGCGGGATTGCCCGTCGCGCGAAACCGTTCGAACGACGTCGTGGCGACGAGCCCGCCGGTGGTTACGAGCCGCATGAGCCGGCTGGTGGCGTTTGGGGCGAGCATCGCGACCGTGTCGAAATAGGCCTCCCAGCCGTCCCTCGCGGGCATCGCGAGCGCGGCGATGTCGTCGAACGCGATCCGCTCGGTACCCTGGTCGTGCAGGACGAGCACGCCGCGAGTGCTCCAGCGGAGCGATCGAAACGTGACCGTACGGCCATCGACGAGGTGCAGGGTCGATGGCTCCACCGATCGGCTGTCGCGATGCTTCCAGACGATCCGGCGAATCGCATCGACCGCCACCCGCAGGGTCGCCCGCGGCGGCTTGCCCGGCAGGTCGACGCCGACGAGCGGCTTCACGATCAGGTGTGGTGGCTGCCGCTCCCGCCAGTTCTCCATGCCCGAACGATACTCCTGCACGGTGCACGGCAGCCGATCGCCACCGTAGAACTCGATGGCGCTCGCCTCGAGCGACACGCTCCTCTCAGAGGGCGCGGGGAGCGCGCCGGCGGACGGGTCGGTGCGGAGCCAGCGGACCGGATTGGCGGGATCAAAGAGCGGCTTGCCGTCGAGCTTCGCGGCGTCGCTTGCAGCGTGCCATTCGGTCAGCCGCCCCCCGGCCACGCGGCTGCCATCGGCGTAGCCTGCCGAAAAGAGCAGTGGATCGGCGGCAGATGCCGAGGCCGCGGCGACTGCCACGGCCTGGACTGCCAGCACGAGGGCTCGTTGGAGGGCGGGCATCAAAGGGTGGGCCGCGGGCGGTCGTGGTGGAACAACAGGAGTGGGCCTCTGCATGCATGGCCGCCCATGCCGGTTGGTTACGGCCCAGAATGCAGAATCCGTGCCTGTTCGTTGTCCATCCGGTGCGACGTGGTGCAGGCAAGCGCGGTCGCGCCGCTGCAGACGAAGCGGCGAGAAGCGTTTGGGAACATCCGGCTGCCTGCCGGTCGCACAGGACGACGGGTCCATGCAGTCCTACCACGCCGCCGGGCCGTGGGGGATGCCCCGCCGATCCGGCCGTCGGCAGCGGTGACCGCCGGCCCGTGCGCCGGGGCCCGATCGCCGGCAACAAACCCCCAGGTCGCGGGGATCCCCTCGCGGCCGGTCGACTGTTTTTCCCCCTCCGAGACCGGTACTCCGGGACCCGCAACCCTGGCGGTGGCGGCACATTTCCTCGATCGGCTGGTGGGTGGCATCGCTGCGGGGGCGGTGGGGAAAAAATTTGTGGCGGCCCGCTCGAGCGGGTAGTCTCTCCGGCAGTCCGGAAAAAGGCCTGCGGTTCGGCACGTCCGTGTCCGCCTGCTACCGCGACGCATCACTCCACCATCAATCACGACACTCCCTCCGGAATCAAACCTACGGGGGCGGTCATCCTGTCGGGAACCTCGTTTCGATGAACGTCCTCTCTCTGCCGATCGCCCGGGCAATGGCCTGTCTCGCGATCATCGCCATAGTCGCCGGAACCCCCCTCGTCGCCGAGGCAGACGCGCTCTACGGCGTGGCGGTGGATAACAACATCTACTACGTCGATCCCTCGGCCCAATCGATCACCTACGTGGCCCCGTCGCTCTCGACGTCGGTGAAGGCCAACGGCTTCGCGACCGACCGGAGCCGCAACCAATTGCTCTACTTCGGCTCCAACGGCGACCTCTACTATTACGACATCCTCTCGAACGGCTCAGGCACCGTTGCCACGGCCTCGGTGTTCGGGAACACGAACGAGTTCCCGCCGGAGGACGCGGCCTACTACAACAACGCCTTTTGGTACATCGGCAAGGGAGGCCGGCCGGAAGACCTGGACAACAAGCTTTACAAGGCGGAACTGAGCTATACAGGCGGCGTTCCCTCCTTCTCGGGCCCGCTCGTGTCCTACCAGCTGACGGCCAGCGGCAGCAGCACGGGGATGGCGTTTGGTGACATCGCCATCAACCCGAACACGAACATGCTCTATGGCTCGACCACCCCCGGTTCCGGCGGCCTGTTCTTTTCGCTCGACATGACGACGCTGAGCGACTCGGTATCGAATCCGGTCACCGTGATCGCCTCGGGCAAGAGCCTCAGCCTGCAACTGGCCTTTAGCGGCGACTATGCGACCCTCTACGGGCAGCAGTACGTGTTCGATCCTTCCGACCCGACCAACCCCGCGCTCACGTCAGGCGTCTGGCACACCGTGAACATCGCCACCGGCGACTACACGCTTGCCGGCTTTTCGACAACACCCGGCATGCGCGACCTCGCCGGCTTCGGCGCAGTCGATGAGGTGCCTGAGATCGACCCCACCTTCCTCGGTGGCGCCGTGGCCCTGCTCGGGGGTTCACTGGCCCTGCTCGAGCGACGTAGCCGCCGCGAATCCCGCGGCTGAATTGACGTGGTGGGCAGGCCTCGCCCCCTGCTACCTTCTCCCGCTCGAGAGCCGTGTCACCGTCCTGCGCTGGCGGCCGGCCGCCCTCTGGGCAATGAGCGGGCCACGCATGGCAAGTGCCGGACATTCAGACGCGACGATCGTATGGGACCGGTTCAGGAGCCGCCGTCATCCCGGGATCGCCGACGGCGTTGCGGGGGTACTGCTCGGGGCTGAGTGCGTCTGGGCCGTGGTGGCGGCGCTGGCGGCCGTCGCCACGACACTCTGGGCGTTCGGCGGCGCCGACCTTCTCACCGGCCGGCCGGTGAAGTTCACCGGTGACGCGGTGTTTCACTACGCCCTCGCGAAGATGGTGCTCGAGGATTCGTGGACCTGGCACTCGAGCCGGCTCGGCGCGCCGTTCGGCTCGACCATGGCCGCCTTCGGCGTCGGGCTTCCGGTCGAGTCGGCGCTGATGAACGTTCTCGCCCTCTCGACCGACGACGCGATCACGCTGCTCAACCGAACCTGGGTGCTGCTCGTCGGCCTGACGGCCCTGAGCAGCCACGCCGCGTTCCGGCTGCTCGGCCTGCCGCGGTCGGCAGCGCTGGTCTGCGGCTGCCTGTTCGCGACAGGCCCCTGCGTGCTCCTGCGGCACGTCGCCCACTTCAACCTGCACTGCGGCTTCGTTGCCCTGCCGCTGGCGGCGGCCGTGCTCGTCGCCGGCGGCGGCATCGCCGGACTGCAGCCCCGCACGTTCGTCTTCGTCTGCCTTGGCTGCCTGCTGGCGGGCCTGGGCTACGTCTACTACCCGTTCTTTCATGCGCTCGTGCTGGCGTTCGCCCTCGGCCTGGCCTGGCTGACGGGTCGCCGCGCCGGGCTGCGGCGTGGGCTTGTCTGCCTGCTTGTGCTTCTGGTCGCCGCCGCCGCGAACCTGCTTCCCACCCTCGTTGCCCGCGCGCGTGAGGGAAGTGCGCCGGCACTTGACTACAAACATCCGGCCGAGGCCGACGTCTTCGCCCTGCGGCCGCGCGACCTGCTCGTGCCCTCGGGCGCATCCCTGATTCCGCCACTGGCGGCGATTGGACGCCGCGTCGAGGCGATCGACTGGCCACTCACGAACGAGAACCGCCACGCCAAGCTCGGGATCTGCGGTTCGCTCGGCTTCCTCGTCGGATTCGCCGTGCTGGCGGGCTGCCGCCCCCCGGTACCGCCCGACCTCGCGGCGGCCACGCGGGCCGCCGCGGCCCTGATCCTGTTTCTGGTCCTCCTGGCGGTCAGCGGCGGCTTCGGTTCGATCTTCAACGCCTTCGTGTCACCCCAGATACGCTGCTACAACCGCGTGGCCCCGCTCGTCCTCTTTCTCAGCCTCTTGATCAGCGGCAGCTGCCTGACCAACATGCTCGCAGGCCGCCATCGGGCCGTCACGGGCTGCGCATGGGCCGCCATGCTGGCCTTTGGACTCGTCGAGCAGAACGTCGTGGCCGCGACCCGCGGGCTGGCAGCGAGCACGCAGGAGGAGCGGGCCGCGCTCGAACCGTTCGTTGAGTCGCTGGAGGCGTCGCTGCCGCCCGCTGCGACCATCTGCATGCTCCCGTTCACACCCTTCCCCGGCGACTCTGGCTCCGGGCGGATGGAGCCATACGACCATGCCAAGCCCTGGCTGTTCTCCGCGCGGGCCCGCTGGAGTTGGCCGGTGTTCGGCAGCCGCCACGCATCGCTCGTCGCCGCGTGCGGCGACCCGGCCACACCAGGGTTCGTGGGCCGGCTCAGGCGGGCCGGCTACAGCCATGTGTGGCTCGACATGCACGGCCGCCCCGAGGAGGTCGAATCGCTCACGCGGGCGATCGACGCCGCGGTCGCCACACCTCCACGGACCGATTCCCGGGGCCGCTACCGCGTCTACGACCTTTCCGCCGTACCGGCCGGCTGACGAGGACCACGCCCTTCATGCATTCCCTGCGCACCTCGCCCCCCACACCCGGATGCACCGCCGCGCCGGTCACGCTCGACGTGATCGTGTCGGTCTACGACGAGGCCGAGTCGCTGCCGCTCTTTCACGCGGAGTTGCACCGAGTGGTCGCAGCCTGCGAGCGCTTGCCTGCGCGGGCGAGGGTGATCTATGTCGACGACGGATCGACCGACGGATCGGCGGCGATCCTCGACGCCTTCGGCCGGGACGACGGGGTCGAGGTGCTGCACCTGTCTCGGAATTTCGGGCACGAAGCGGCGATGCTCGCGGGGCTCGACCACTCGACGTCCGAGTTTGCCGTCTTTCTCGACGCCGATCTGCAGCATCCACCGGAGATGATCGTGCCGGCGCTGGCCGCCGCCCTCGAGGGACACGACATCGTGCTCATGAAGCGGATGGCGCGAACCGCGGAGTCGCCGCTGCGCGGGCTGCTGACGAGGTCGTTTTACCGGGGTCTCAACGCGATCAGTCCCATCCGCATCGAGCCTGATGCCTCGGATTTCCTGCTCATCGCCCGACCGGTCGTCGAACTCCTGCAGCAGGGCTTCCGGGAGCGGACGCGGTTTCTCCGCGGCCTCGTGCAGTGGGTCGGTTTTCGTCGGACGGTGCTGCCGTTCACGGCGCCGCCGCGGGTGGCCGGCTGCTCCAAATACGGTTCTTATCGGCTGCTCTCGCTGGCCCGCGACGCCACGCTGACGTTTTCCGCGGCGCCGCTGCGGGTGAGCTTCTTCGCGGCGGCTGGCATGCTGCTGGTGAGTCTGGCCGTGGCGGCTCTCTCGCTGGTTGGCTGGTGGCTCGGATCGCCGCCGTCCGGGTACACCACGATCATGATCTTCATCACGACGGTGGCCGCTGCGCAGTTCGCCCTGCTGGGCATCCTGGGAGAATACGTCGCCCAACTCGTCGAAGAGGCGAAGGGACGGCCGATTTACATCGTGGCCCGCCGCACGCAAGGCCTGCCACGGGCCGTGGAACGGGCGGCCTGACGCCCGTTCCCGCGGAGGAAGCGAAGCACACGCGGCCGGAGGATGACCGATGCGGATCAGCCGAGGGGCCGCGCTGGCCTGCCACTACCTGTTCGACGAGTGCGTGCCGCCGGCGATCCGGGACAGCCGCTGGTTCACCTGGCTGCCGATGAAGCTCCTGTTCGGTCGGCACGCGGAGACCTTCCGCACCTTCAAGGACCGGGCCCATGGCATGTCGGCCGACGAGTTTCGACGGGTCTACGAGGAACTCGCCGCCGTCCACGTGCAGCGGCCGACGGATCTCACTGCTGGCTGCATCGACGCGATCATGCGAAACGTCGTCGGGCCGACGGTGCTGGACGTCGGCTGCGGCCGCGGGCACCTCGCGGCGCTGCTTGCCACGACCCACCGCGTCACGGGCAGCGACATCGTGATCCCTCCGGGCGCGGCCACACGGCATCCGCAGGTGGCGTTCGTCGAGGAGAGCGTCGAGCAGCTCTCGTGGAGCGACCGCGCGTTCGACACGGTCGTCTGCACCCACACCCTCGAGCACGTCCGCGACGTGGAGCGGGCGGTCCAAGAACTGCGGCGGGTCGCGGCCCGCCGGCTGATCGTCGTGGTGCCGCGACAGCGGCCCTACCGGCATACCTTCGACCTGCACCTCAATTTTTTCCCCCTGGCGGCCATGCTGCTGGCGCGGTTTCCGCTCGAGCCCGGCGTGGCCGGTCGCTCGCTCCACTCGATCGACGGCGAGTGGTACTACCAGGAGGATCGGTTGCAGACATCCCCGCCGGAGATCGCGGCATGACGTCGATCCTCGACCGATTTCCGAAGGTGCGTCCACCGCTGCCCGACGCATACCGCCGGATTCACGAGCGCCACATCATCGCCAACCGTCAGGCGACCTATCACACGACGAACCTGTCGAGCCGGCTCGAGGGCTGGATGCACCGGCATGTCGCGGCCGACGTCCGCGGCGGGAAAGGCGGGCCGACGCTTGAAATCGGCGCCGGCACGCTCAACCACCTGCCCCATGAGCCGACGACCGCTCCCTACGACATCGTGGAGCCGTTCGAACGCTTGTTCGCCGATTCACCCTGGCGCGACCGCGTCCGTGGGGTGTTCGCGTCGATCGACGACGTGCCGGCCGCGAACCTCTATGACCGCATCATCTCCATCGCCACGTTCGAACACCTCGAACGTCTGCCGGAACTCGTGGCCCGCTGCGCGTGCCTGCTGGCGGATGGGGGAACGCTACGCGTCGGCATTCCCAACGAGGGCACGATCCTCTGGCGGCTCGGCACGGCCGTCACCGGGGCGGAATTCCGCCTGCGTTACGGACTCGACTATCGCGTGCTGATGCGGCACGAGCACGTCAACACCGCCGACGAAATCGAAGCGGTGCTTCGCTGCCTGTTCGGCGCCGTCCGCGTCGCCGTCTGCGGCATCGGACGCCGGCTGGCGTTCTACAGATTTCTCGCCTGCAGCATGCCGGACACGACGCTGGCACGGCGGTTGCTTGCCGACCGTGGCCGGAACGCCCCATGACACCGGAGGCGTCGCGAAGATCGCGGCCCCGTCAGGCCGGCAGATGGAAGAAGCCGATCGCGAGCATGACGTACACGCCGAGCAGGAGAAAGCCTTCGAACCAGTTGGCTTTGCCTTCGTCGATCAACTCGCGGGTGATCAGGGTGGCCAGCACGATGGCCACCACCTCGAAGGCGGTGAACGCCAGATCCATCGGCTGACCGAAGACCCTGCCGGCGAACACGAGCAACGGCGCCACGAGCAACACCAACTGGATCGTGGAACCGACCGTGGCACTGAGCACCAGCGACGGCCTGCCGCGCCGCGCGAAATGGTAGCCGGCGAGCACTTCGCCGAGGCTGCCCACCCCTCCCAGGAGCACCAGCCCGCTGAACGTGTTCGACAGCCCGAACTGTTTCGCCGTCGGCTCGAGCGCATGGGAGAGTGTTTCCGTCACGGCTCCCAGCAGGCCGGCGGCGACCACGAGCGTGGCCAGGCTCCACCAGACCGGCGTGTCGGGCTGGTCGTTGGCCATCGTCTCCCCGCCCTCCACACTCGTGTCGGAGCCGGTGCTTGTCGACAGCAGCGTGACGACGAGGTGCATGCAGTAGATCCCGATCAGCACGACCGACATCTCCACCGACAGATCACGGGTGCCTTCCGGGGTGCCCAGGTTGAAGACTGCCGGCACGATGAAACAGAAGGCACAGATCATCAGCATCGATCCACTGACGCTCAGCCGCCGGGGGTCGAACTTCTGCTCGCCATAGCGGATGCCGCCGGCGATCAGCGCCACCCCCATGCTGAGCAACAAATTCGCGAGGATCGCTCCAGTGAGCGACGCCTTCACGACCGCGGTCAGCCCGTTGGACAGGGCGACCCCGCCGATGATCAACTCGGGCAGATTGTTGAGCGTGGCATTGAGGAGCCCGCCCACGGTCGGCCCGAGCTTCGCCGCCAACCCCTCCGTGGCGTCGCCAAGCAGCCATACCAGCGGCAGGATCGACACAAGCGAGGCACCAAACACGAGCGTCGGGTCGGCGTCGTTCCACGCCAATCCCAAGGCGAGCGGCACCGCGGCGAGCAGCCAGAAACGTTTCATGCCGGGGCATTGTTCCCGCCGAACCCGGCCACCACAACTGTCTCGCTCGACTGACAGCCGCCGGCCTGCGCCGGTCACTCGCAGTTTTCGCAGGTGCCCTTGAGCAGCACCTCGGTCACTGCGGGAATCCCCTGCCGCTTGCCGGCGGGCGGCGCCGACTTCTTCCCCGCTTTCTTCCCGGCACTTCCGCCGGCCGCTGCGGGCGGCTTGGCCGCCCCCGGCCGCGGGGTGATGGCGACATTCACGTCGTCCAGGCATGACACTTCGCCGCAGCTGGTGCAGACGAAGTGCGGATGATCACCGCCGTGTCCGCTGCCATGCTCGTGCCGCTTCACCTCGAACCGCCAGACATGGTCGCCCAGATCGACCCGCGTGACGAGTTTCGCCTCCGTGAGTTCGGTGAGGTTCCGGTAGATCGTCGCCCGATCGAAACCACGGTGATCGAGCGCCTCCGACACCTCGGCGTGCGTTTGGGGACCCGCCAGGGTGAGCATGTGCTCCAAGACCGCGATGCGGGCCGCGGTACACCGCAGCCCGGCGCCGCGGACGAGGCTTTTCACCGCATCGATCGATCCCTGGTTCGGCGTGCTCACACCACTATTCTAACGGCCCGGGGAACAAGTTATCCATCACCTTTTCCCAGCTTTCCCAGCTTTTCGTCGGCGGACGCCGTTCGTCCTACACCACCGCCGCCGCCGCCAACTGCTCCACGATCGCCGCCATGAACGCGGGCAAGTCGGCCGGTTTGCGGCTGGAAACGAACTGCCGGTCGACCACCACCGGCGTGTCCTCCCAGATCGCGCCGGCATTCATCAGGTCATCCTTGATGCCGGGGCTGCCGGTCACCCGCACCCCGCGATAGACGCCTGCCGAGATCGGGATCCAGCCACCATGGCAGATCGCCGCCACCAGTTTGCCGTGCGCGGCGAATTCGCGGACTAGCTCGAGCACCTTTTCGTCGCGGCGGAGCTTGTCGGGCATCCAGCCTCCGGGGAGCACGATCCCCTGGAAATCGCTCGCTTCCATGTCGCCGATCGCCGCATCACTCGTGCACGGATAGCCATGTTTTCCCGTGTAGGTGCGTCCCTGCATCGCGCCGGCGACGGTGACGTGGGCCCCGGCCTCCTCCAGCCGCAACTTGGGATACCAGAGTTCCAGATCCTCGTAGTCGTCGCCGACGAGGGCCAAGATGCGGACGCCGTCGAGCGACCGCTGGAGAGGGCTGCGGGTATTCATCGCTGGGTCTCCTGCACGGAAAGGTGGTTGACGGGACTGCGAAGTCTACCGGGGCCCCGTTCCCAAAGATCTGCGCGACCCGCCGCCAGCCGGCAGTGGTCGCGATCGCGGTACGGCCCGGGCGTCAGGACGAGCGCGTGCCGACCACCCCCACACTGGGTGGATTCCGCTATTTTCCCTCGCGGTCCGCCTTCCCCCCGGAACATCGCATTTTTGTGGGCTTTTTTTTGGGCCCAGAAAAGTCGCTTGACGCATCAACCGCTCACGCTACATTCACGCCCCGGCCCACAGGAAGTGGTCACCTTCGTCTCCGCCACAACATCTTGCGATAGCATGCAGAAGGACCTGCTTTCTCGTCATCGCGACCGCCCGGGCCGTCCCGCCCGCTGATCGGTTCAGAAAAGCAACGCCGCCCGCCGATACTGGCTGGCATGTTATCTATACGGAAGTATACTTTAGACACCTGCCCTTTTTCCCCGTCAGGAGCCCCTTGCCCATGGCCTCATTCGACGCCTCCGCCACGCTTGCCGGTTCGGCGACCGCCACCGGACAGCTTCCGTCCGATCACGCTCACGCAGCCGCGCGGAGGCCGGAAGGCATGACGCCCCTGGAAGTCCACCCCACCTTCTGCCCCGTCGACGTCGAGAGCCCGTTCGACACGACCGAATGGGAGCTCCGCACGGCCGCCATCAAGGGCGAGGACGGCAAGGTGCTCTTCGAGCAGCCGGCCTGCGAAATCCCGGCGGCTTGGAGCCAGTTGGCGACCAACGTGGTGGTGAGCAAGTATTTCTACGGCGAAATCCACACTCCCGAGCGCGAGCACTCGGTCAAGCAGCTCGTGCATCGCGTGGCCCGCACGATCGCCGACTGGGGCATCGCGGACGGCTATTTCAAGACCCGCCAGGACGGCGAGAACTTCTACCGTGATCTCTCCTGGCTGTGCGTCCACCAGCATGGCGCCTTCAACTCCCCCGTCTGGTTCAACGTGGGACTCTTCCACCAATACGGCGTGAAGGGCGCGCCATGCAACTGGCGGTGGGACGATGCGAAGCGGGACGTCGTCATGCCCGACAATCCCTACGAGTATCCGCAGGGCAGTGCCTGCTTCATCCAGAGCGTGAAGGACAACATGGAAGACATTATGGATCTCGCCCGCAGCGAGGCCATGCTCTTCAAGTTCGGCTCCGGTACGGGCACCGACCTCTCCACGCTCCGCAGCCAGCGGGAGAAACTGGCCGGCGGCGGCAAGCCCTCGGGCCCGCTCTCGTTCATGCGGGTGTATGACCAGGTGGCCGCGGTGGTGAAGAGCGGCGGCAAGACCCGCCGTGCCGCCAAGATGCAGTCGCTGAAAGTGACGCATCCCGACATCATGGAGTTCATCGAGTGCAAGGCGAAGGAGGAGAACAAGGCCCGCGTGTTGATCGAAAAGGGGGGCTACGACTCCAACTTCAACGGCGAGGCCTACAGCTCCATCCTCTTCCAGAACGCCAACCTCTCCGTGCGACTCACCGACGACTTCATGGAGGCCGCCGATCGTGACGACTCCTGGACCACCCGCTGGGTGACCGATCCGTCGAAGGCGGGCCCGAGCTTCAAGGCCCGCGACGTGATGAAGCGGATGAGCGAGTGCGCCTGGCAATGCGGCGACCCCGGCGTGCAATACGACACGACCATCAACCGCTGGCATACCTGCCCCAACTCGGGCCGGATCAACGCCAGCAACCCGTGCTCCGAGTACATGTTTCTCGACGACACGGCCTGCAATCTCGCCAGCATCAACCTCATGAAGTTTCGCAAGCCCGACGGCGCGTTCGACGTCGAACGGTTCGCCGCGGCCTGCCGGATCTTCTTCATCGCCCAGGAGATCCTGGTCGACCACGCCAGCTACCCGACGGCGCGGATCGCCCGCAACAGCCACCTCTTCCGGCCGCTGGGCCTGGGCTACTCGAACCTCGGCAGCCTGCTGATGGCCGACGGCCTGGCCTACGACAGCGACGCCGGCCGGGGCCTCTGCGGGGCGCTCACCGCGATCCTGCACGGGTCGGCCAACCGCACGAGTGCCGAACTGGCCGCGGCCGTCGGCCCGTTCGATGGCTTCGCCGCCAACCGGGAGCCGATGCTCCAGGTCATGCAGATGCACCGCGCCGCCGTCGACACGATCGACGCGTCCTGCCCGAAGTATCTGCACGACGCGGCCCGGAAGATCTGGGACGACGTCTTGGCCGGAGGCCGCAGCCACGGCTATCGCAACGCCCAGGCGACCGTGCTGGCCCCCACCGGCACGATCTCCTTCCTGATGGACTGCGACACGACCGGCATCGAACCCGACATCGCGCTGGTGAAATACAAGCAACTCGCCGGCGGCGGCATGCTCAAGATCGTCAACCAGACGGTGCCACTGGCGCTCCGCACGCTCGGCTACGACGGCCCTGCGATCGAGGCCATCCTGGCCTTCGTCGACAAGAACGACACCATCGAAGGGGCGCCGGGGCTCAAGGAGCAGCACCTCGCCGTGTTCGACTGTGCCTTCAAGCCGAGGCTCGGCGTCCGCAGCATCGCCTGGGAGGCCCACGTCAACATGATGGCCGCAGCGCAGCCGTTCATCTCGGGGGCGATTTCCAAGACGGTGAACATGCCCCGCGAGACGACGCCGGCCGACATTGCCGGCGCCTATATGGAAGGCTGGCGGCTGGGCTTGAAGGCCCTGGCGATCTACCGCGACGGCTCGAAGGAGAGCCAGCCGCTCAACACGAGCACCGAGAGCGACAAGACGGCCGACAAGACGGCGGCGAAGGCGACGCCGGCGCCGCGTCGGGAGCGGCTGCCCGACACGCGTCGCAGCGTCACCCACAAGTTCAACGTGGGCGGCCACGAGGGCTATATCACGGTCGGCCTCTACGACGACGGCCGGCCCGGCGAGCTCTTCATCACGATGGCCAAGGAGGGGAGCACGATCGGCGGCCTGATGGACGCCTTCGGCACCGCGGTGTCGATGAGCCTGCAATATGGCGTGCCGCTGGAGGTGTATGTGAAGAAATTCTCGCACACCCGCTTCGAGCCCTGGGGCTACACGAAGAACCCCGACATCCCGGTGGCCAAGAGCCTCGTCGACTATCTCTTCCGCTGGATGGGCACGGAGTTCATCGCCGGCTATCGCGAGGCCAACAGGCCCGGCGGCGGCTATGCTGGCGCCGGCGGCGAGGAAGCCTCCTCCGGGGACGACACGGAAACAGAGCGTAAGCCCGCCGCCACGACGGCGCGCGGGCTGGCCGATGGCCAAGGAAAGGCCCGCACGAATGGCGAGGCAGGTGCGAGCCGGGGCCGGCACCCGGCCGGCACCAACGGCCATGCGGCGGCTCCGGTGGCACAGGCGGCAGCCGCCCTGAAGCCTGCCGTCGCGGCCGACAAGAATGCGGCGATTCTCGAACGGGCAGGCCTCAAGATGACGATCGACCCGACCGCCAGCCCGGCCGACCGCCAGAGCCAGTTCGCCAAGTTCCAGATCGACGCCCCGGCGTGCGACAACTGTGGATCGATCACGGTCCGCAACGGCAACTGCTATCTCTGCCACAACTGCGGCAACAGCATGGGGTGCTCGTGAGTTTTTCCTGTCGAGCGCGGTCGGAACGGCGGTAACGGCTGGATGACGGGGCCGGATTTCGTCTGGAGGACGGGGTGTCCTCCTGACGAAACCTATGGTCACTGACATTCGACCTGTTGCCGCGTTCCGTCGGAGGTGCCAACCCCAACGCGTTGATCCGGATCCCTTGAAAAGCACGTGCCCGCCAGCAGCGATGCTGCCGGAGCACGGCCCGATCCGCATCAGTTTCGCAATGTCCTACCCCGTTCGCAGGCGGACAACAGGTTCGATACACCGGCAGGCCGTGGCAGATTGCTCTGCCGCGGCCTGCCGCTTTTTGGTGCGCTTTTTGGTGTGCTTGGGCTTTTCGTCGCCCTCGGGCGGCTGCCCCGCTCGCACCGGCCGGGGAGGCTGTGCCGATTGTGCCGCCGCCAAAGCCTCCGTGCCCGACACGAGGAGGCCGCGGCCGTTTGCGGGGCATCCCGCACGGATTTAGCATAGAGGGGCCCAGGGGCGAAGCCACGACGGATGCCGCCCCCGATCTTTCCCTGTACGAGGTGACGCGTGCGACGGTGGATGCATTCGCTGATCGTGGCCCTGCTGTGCCTGACCCTGTTCGTCGACACGGCCAAGGCGTGCTGGTTTCTCCGCCACCGTTGCCGCGCCCAGGCCTGCCGTCCCGTGGCGTGCCGGCCGGCCTGTCCTCCCCCGTGCTGCGTGTCGGCGTGGCCGGAGTCCGAACCGGTGGCTGAACACTCCGTGGCCTGCCACTCGGCTACGGAAGTCGTGGTGGACGCCGGCTCCGCAACACCCTCGCAGGAGTCGGTCATCGTCGAACAGGCCACTCTCGGTGAGCCAGCCACGCCGCACGAATCGGTGGTGGAACATGGTCCGACGCTCGTGGTCGCCCCAACGCCGACCGCTCCGGCGGGCGAGCCCTCGTCGGTCGTGACCGCACCCGCCGTGGAAACGCCCGCTCCGGCGGCCGCCCAACCGATGCCGCTCGCGGCGGCGCCGCTGCCAGTGCCGCAGCCGCAGGCTGCCCCCCAGAAGGAACCTCTGCCTGATCTCAAGCCGGCATTGCCGACCGTTGCGCCGGCCTCGAACGATGAACCGGTGACCGAGCCATCCGCCCCGGCGGCCACCCCGGCCAAGCCGGCCGCATCCCTGGCTGACGCCGGCGCCGAGGAAGCCCCCGCCACCACGGAGCCTGCGGCTGACGCGCCGATGCCCGCAGAGCCTGCGCCCGTAACCGATCTCGCTGGTGGTCCCGACCTGAAGGCCCCGACGCCCGAACCGCAGGAGCCCAATCTTTTTGACCTCTATGGCGACGACGAGGGCGACGACGAGGGCGACGCAGAGCCGATGCCAGCCGAGGAGCCGCGCGAAGAAATGCCCGAGGAGGCAGCGGATGCGGCCACCGACGAACAGCCTGCCGAAGAAGCGGCCGAACCAGCCGCGGCGGACGACGAAGAGATGACCGACGAAGACGCCCCGGTGGAGGAGACAGCCGACACCGTCGAGGGCGACACGCCCGAGTCCGATCCGCCCGCCGAGGATGCCCCAGAGGATGCCCCGGAGGAGACGGCTCCCGCAGCACCCACGCAGGACGAGGAAGAGGCGGGCGCAGCGGCACCGGAGACGAAGCCGGCGGCAGCCGAATCAGACCCCTTCGCCGGCGTGTTCGCAGTCCCCAACGAGCCGATGCGCCGCTGGACGGACGACACGGGCACGCGTCACGTGCAGGGCTGGCTCGTCGAACTGCGTGCCGACCGGGTGCGGATCCTCAAGGTCAACGGCCGGCACACGACCGTGACGATGGAATCACTCTCCGCCGAGGACCGCGACTACGTGTCGGCCGTCGGCGACCGGCTGGCAGCCGAACGCGAGGGATCCACGCCGGCCACGACCACCACGGCAGGCCTGTGACGCTCGCGGCGGCCCTCGTCCGTCGCTCGCCCTGCCCCGTGCCGTTCCGTTACTCGTCGAGGACCGCCACCGTCTCGAAGGCCTTGCCTTCGAGCATCTCGAGCGAGGCCCCGCCGCCGGTGGAGACATGGCTCACCCGGTCGGCATAGCCCAACTGCTCGACGGCCGCGGCCGAGTCGCCACCGCCGATGATCGTGATCGCTCCCGCCGCGGTCGCGGCGGCGACGGCATCGGCGACAGCTTTCGTGCCTGCATCGAAGGGAGGCATCTCGAACACACCCATCGGGCCGTTCCACACGACCGTGCCGGCCGAACGGACGATCTCCGCATAGTGCTTCGCCGTCTCCGGCCCGATGTCGAGGCCCTCGAAGCCCTCGGGAATCTCGCCAGCCTTCACGATCCGCTTGGTGGCACCGGACGAAAAATCGTCCGCACAGTGCGTGTCGACCGGCAGCACGAGCTTGGAACCACCCCTGGCGAGCAATTCCTTCGCCAGATCGATCTTGTCCTTCTCGACGAGTGATTTGCCGGTCTTGCCCCCTTGGGCCAGTGAAAACGTATAGGCCATCGCGCCGCCGATGAGCACGTGGTCGCAGATCGTGAGCAGGTTCGTGATCACGGCAATCTTGTCCGAGACCTTCTTGCCGCCCAGGATCGCCACGAACGGCCGCTTCGGCTTGGCGATCGCGTCGGCCAGGTACTGGATCTCCTTCTCGACCAAGAACCCGACCACGGCCGGCTTGCCCTGGGCCTTCATCGCCACGGGCACCGCGTGCATGCTCGCCTCGGTGCGGTGGCAGGTGCCGAAGGCGTCGTTGACGTAGGCGTCGGCGAGACCGGCGAGGCCAGCGACATAGGCCTTGTCGTCCCCCTTCTTCTCCCCCTTGTTGAACCGCACGTTCTCGAGCACGAGCACGCCGCCGGCCGGCAGCGCCTTGGCCTTGGCATGCGAGTCGGGGCCACCGGTGTCGCTGGCGAGCGCCACCGGTTTGGCCAACAGCTCGCCGAGCCGCTTTGCCACGGGGGCAAGTGAAAACGCCTGCTCAAAGCCCTTGCCGGAGGGCCGTCCCAGGTGCGACATGAGAATCGCCCGGCCGCCGCGATCGAGGATCGACGTGATGGTGGGGAGGGCCATGCGGATCCGCCGGTCGTCGGTGATCGCCCCGGCATCGTCCTGCGGGACGTTGAAGTCGACGCGGACGAGGATCGTCTTGCCCTGGGGATCGATTGCGGCGACGGATTTCTTGGCCATTGTGGGGAATGCTCCTGATGGGGTGTCGGCGGGGGCGAGGGTCTCGACTGGCCGCCAGCTGCCATCGGCTGGCGGAGCCGTATTCGACCCGCCCCCGGCTCACCGTGCAACCGGTGGCACTCCCCCGGGCGGAGTGTTCAAGAACCGGCGGAACGCGGTCGGGCATGTTCGTGGCGTGCTCGGCCAGAACCGCGTCAGCCACACGACACGGGCACTGCCGCTTGGCGCAACCAGAACCAATCGCCTCACAGGCTCGATGGCCCAACGACGCTCCGTGTGGCCGACACCGGTGCCACGGGCGATCGCCCCGGCCTGAGCCGGCCCACGAGGGCGAGCGTGGGAACCTCCACCAGCCGGTGCAGGAGCACCGCGGCCGCGCAACTGGCCACGACCGCCGCCGCCAACCACGGCCCCGAGGCGGCTGCCGCGTCGCCGCCCACGCCCCGACCAACGCTCGTCACCGCCCAGATCGTCGGATAGTGCACGAGAAACAGGGAGTAGGAGATCCGTCCCAACCGACCGAGCAGGGAGTCGGCGCGGATCGCGGCGGCTGGCTGCCACTGTGCCACCAGATAGATGGCGACGCCGGCAGCCAGCGCCACGGCGGGATGCGGACGGCGTTGCACGACGACGGCGACGGCGCATGCCGCCGCATAGGCCCAGAAGATCGCCGGAGGGATCCGGCCCGCGACGGCCAGACCGGCCAGCGTGCCCAGGAACATGATCCCGAAGAAGTAGGTCGCGTAGGGCTCATGCGCGATGGCACCGTTCCAACAGAAGAGCGACAGGACCGCCACCACCAGAGGAAGCGCGAAGGCAGCCGCCCCTTGGGCGGTGCGAGACAGCCTGGGCAGCCGCCGCAGGATCGCCTCCTGAGCGATGATCAACAGGGACAGAAGCGCGTTGCACTGCCAGTCGATGGACAGATACCAAAATCCCGCCAGCAGGCTCGGATATCCAAGCACGTCCTGCAGGAAGGCAACGTGCGCGAGCACGCCCGGCGCGGAGATGTCGTCGAAAAGCGGAAACGCCGCCCACGAGGGCGGCACGAGAGCGTGGAGCCCGATCGCGAACAGGAGCGTCGCCAGCGCCGGCACCGCCAGCCGAAGATAGCGAAGCAGCAAGAGCCGTCCCAACGCGGCGGGCTCCGGCGTCGCACGCGCCAGCGACACGCCCCCCAGAAAGCCGCTGATCACGAGGAACACCTGCGCGGCCAGCCCGCCGTACCACCAGACGGCGTGGCGGAGACCAGGCACGGCTGCCAGCGTTTCGTCGGCATGCGGAACGTAGGTGATGAGGTGGTGGGCCAGGATGACCAGCGCCGCCATGCCGCGGATCGCGTCGATGAAGGGATACGTGCGGCGACCGATGGCACAGGCGTTCATGGCTGATGGGGGAGCACGCGAGCCCGGGTGAGAAAAACGGGCCGATCCGCCTGAAGGGCCTTTGCCAGGCAATCCTGCCTCAGAATGCCCGCCCCTGCAAAAGGACCGCTGGATCAACGGCACGTGTGCGACGGCACCCGCCGATTCCCGGCAGCCCGCCACTGGCATTTCGGAGGCGGGCGAGCCATAGTCGAATGCATGGATCTTTCGCGTTTTCATGCCGCCATCCGTCTGATCCTCGTCGCCTCCCTACTGGCGACACTGCCGGTGGTGGCCCAGTCACCGGCCTCTGCGCCGCTGCCGTGGCAGCCGGACTTCGCCGCTGCCGTCGCCCTCGCCCAGGCCCGACACCAGCACATCGTCGTGCTGCTCGCCGCGACGGATTGCGAGTCCTGCCGCAGGCTCGAGACGAAGGCCCTGGCAGCTCCCTTGATCCGCGAAGGACTCGCCGACATGGTCTGGGTGCGGGTGGAGAACGATGCCGCACTCGAAGAACAGTTGGGGACGAAGGACCGTCCGACGCTGGTCTTCGTGAATCCTTTCACCGGCGGCGTGCTCCACCGAGTCATCGGCGAGAAGAGCGTGGACATCCTCGCGCGAGAGATCGTCCATGCGCGGCGGGCCATCGGCGCGGCACTGACGCCGGCATTCGAGGACGTGGCGAAGCGGATGTTTGCGTTGGACGGCGAGCGGGCCGAGAAGCTCGTCGAGGCCGGAGACGCCTCGGGGCTCCGCGACCTGCTCGTGCCGTCAGCCACGGACGATTCGCGGCAGGCCAACTATCTCGTGGTCTCGGTCAGACTGCCCGTCGGGATGGTGCCCGACGACGTGCGGTTCCTGGCCGGCACGGACTGTCTGGTCGGCGACGACACGACAGTCGACGTGGCGGCTCCGGCGCTGGTCGGCGGCCGCCCGCCCGAGCTGGCAAGCTCGTGCACGGAATATGGCATCCCGGCATCCGGACTCGTGCTCGTGCCGTGCGAACGGACCGAGCGTGCGGAGGTTGTCATCCGGATCACTGCGCCCGGCTGCCGGCTCGTGAGCGACACGATCCGCTTCGACGGCCCCGCACCGGGGACTGCCGTGCAGGTTCGCCACTACGACCTGCGGCCACTCGACGACACCGCCGCGGCGACACTCTCCGGCCGCGTGTTCAAGCCCGACGGCGCACCCGCAGCCGCGGCCATCGTTCGCATCGATGACTGGTTCGCCGCTGCCGCCGCCGATGGCGGCAGCCCGGTGCCGGTCGTCGTGCGAACCGACACCGCAGGCCGATTCACGTTTCCTCGGGTATCACCTGGCCGGTGGCTGGTGCGGGCGGAGAGTCCCGGCGGCGAGCGAGAGCAGTTCGTCGTTCTCGAGCCGGCCGGTCATGCCTCGTGCGACCTCCCGCTCACGGCCGTCACCACCGTGGGCCTGCGGTGGGTGCTCCAGACCCGCGAGCATGTTCAGGATCTGACTGGCGCCGGCACGCAAACCGGCGAGGCCTATTTCAGCGTCTCGAGCAGCCGCCTCGCACTCGCCCGCGGCATGAGGCTCCGCACGGGCGAAGCCTGCGATCTTTTGCTCGCCCAGACACCCCTCGATGACGACAGCCTGTCCGAGGCGACGCAGGCGTCGCTGGCCACCCTGCCAGCAGGCACCCCCGTGTGGTATCTCGTCGACACGGCCTACACGGCCGACTTGCTTCCGCTCTCCGGGCTCCACCGCGACCCGCGGCCCTTCGCCGAGATCGATACCGTTCGAGAGGAAACTCCGCTGCCCGAAGAGGACTGGGCCGTCATCGGCCCGCTCCTTCCCGAGGCCCTGACTGCCGCGCAGAACCGTGGGAACTATTTTCAGTTCGCCCGCGGCGAGCCGGTCCGCAAGGGGGATGTCTTCACGCTGCGGTGCGTGACGAGCAACTGCTTCGCCAAGCTCGAGGTCACCGACGTGACGCTCGTCAGGCCGGCATCTCGATGACGGCCTTGAGCACGCCGCTCGTCGGCTCCAGCAGCAGCGGGAAGCGACGGATCGTGTCGGCGAACGGCACGCGGTGGGTGATCCACGGTCCCGTGTCGATCGTTCCCGTGTCGATCAGCCCGATGATCCGGGCAAAATCGCGGGAGCGGGCGTTCCGGCTGGCGAGGATCGTCAGTTCGCGGCGATGCAGCACCGGCGCATGCGGAAACACCAGGTCGCTCTGCGTGATCCCCACGTAGACGAGCCGCCCACCGAAGCTGCAGAGCTTCAGGCTGTTGGCCATGCTCACGGCGCTGCCGGTCGCGTCGACGACAACGTCGCACATCCTCCCGGCGGTGAGCCCGGCGATCTGCTGCTCGTCGGAGGCGTCGCCCCTGGCGACGAGCGTGTCGCCCACGCCCATTTTTTCCCGGACGAAGTCCACGCGACTCTCGACCCTGTCCATCACGATCACGCGGGCTCCCGAGAGCTTCGCGAATTCGACCGCCGACAGGCCGATCGGCCCGGCGCCGACGATCAGGACGTTTTCACCCGGCTGGGGGCCGCCGCGGTCGATCGCATGGCAGCCGATGGCGAGCGTCTCCACCAGCGCGTTTTGTGCATGCGAGAGGCGGGGCGAGGAGTGGAGTTTTCGGGCTGGCACCGTGAACAGCGGCCGCAGGCCCCCGTCGCAGTGCACGCCGAGCGTCTGGTGGTGCGCACAGCAGTTGGTCAATCCCCGCGTGCAGGAAGCACACTGCTGGCAGTTGATATAGGGCTCGACACAGCACCGGTCGCCCGGCTGGACGCTCGTGACGCCCGGGCCGACCGCCACCACCTCCACCCCGAGTTCATGCCCGGGGATCCGCGGATAGCTGAAGAAGGGCATCGTGCCGAGGTAGCCGCCATAGTCGGTGCCGCAGATGCCCACCGCATGCACCCGCACGACCGCCTCGCCTGCCTGCGGCGCGGCCGGCTCCGGCGTCTCGATGAACCGGAACACCTTGGGTTTTTCGAGCAGCAATGCCTGCATCTGCCTCACTCCGTGATGGCGAGTCCGTAGAACCGGGTGGCGGTGCCGCCCCAGATCAATGCCTGTTCGGCGGCCGACAGCGTGCCGCAGAAATCCCTGACGACGCCCGTCACATCGGCATAGTCGCCGGAGAGCAGGCAGACCGGCCAGTCGCTGCCGAACATGAGCCGCTCGGGCCCAAAGGCCGCCAGGGCCACGTCGAGATACGGAGCGAACTCGGCCGGCCGCCACCGTCGCCAGGCCGCCTCCGTCACCAGCCCCGACAGCTTGCAGCAGACATTCTCACGGCGGGCCAACGCCTCGACACCCCGCCGCCACGCGTCTCTGTCGCCGGGCTTGATCCACGTCGCGATCCGCGGCTTGGCCAGATGGTCGAGCACGAACGGCTGCTCTGGGAGCCGTGCCACCAGTTCGACGGCCGCCGGGAGCTGCGGGGGATAGAGCAGCAGGTCGTAGGTCAGCCGGTGGGGCCCGAGTTGCCGCAGGCCCTGCACGAAGGCGTCGCCGAGCAGAAACCGGCGATCGGGTTCGTCCTGCACGACGTGCCGCACGCCCACGAAGGCTTCGCGGCACGCGAACTCCCGCAGCTGGCCGGCGACGTCCGGACTCCGCAGGTCGACCCAGCCCACGACCCCGCGGATCAGCGGATCACGGGCGGCCAGATCGAGCAGCCAGCGGGTCTCCGCGAGGCTCTGCCGGGCCTGCACGGCGACCGTCCCGCCGATCCCGGCGGCCGCGGCCGCCGGCCGAAGATCCGCCGGCAGATAGTCGCGGGCGAGCCGCTCCATGCCGGCGCCGATCCACGGATACTCCGCGGCCGCGTAGCTCCAGAAGTGCTGGTGGGCGTCGATGTTCATCGTGGCTTACGAAGCGATCGCTATCGCTGCAGGCAGTGAATTTCTACCGGATTGGTTCGCCGGCTGCGGCATGCTCGTCACCGGCGGACTTTGCTACAGGAGGCTCAGGGACAATGGTGAATCGCTCGTGAGTCGCAAAGTTCACCGGCTCCTGCGCGTGCCTCCGACCGGCTCCTCAGCATCTAGCGTTTTCAGTTCTCCCTGGAAGATCGCCAGATGTTTTGTCGTATGGCTCATTGTTTTCCGGAAGCCCCTCGGTGTGGCCGACGTTTTTCACCGGGGCGAAGATCGCCTGCACCTCGGCGAGGAGCTCCCCGTCGAGCGGTTCGGCGGCCCAGGTCGCCCAGTCGCGGATGTTGCTTGGATTGGCGCTGCCGGCCACCGTGGTGGCGATGTCGGGATTGGCCAGGGCGAACTGCAGGGCCAGCTTCGCGATCGGCGTGCCGCGGCTGCGGCAGAGCTCCGCCGCCCGGCGGGCCGCCGCCTTGACCTCGTCCGGCTCCTTGAGCCACGCCGGCAGCGCCGCGTCGGTGAGCAGCCGCGCGCTGAAGGGTCCGGCATTCATGACACCGACTCCCTTCGCACGCAGATACGCAATCGTCTCGTCGGCGAAGCGGGTGTTCTGCAGCGTGTACTGGTTGTAGTTGAGCACGCAGTCGACGCTCGTCTGATCGCAGATGAACCGGAAGATCTTCTGGGGATAGCCGCTGAACCCGATGCATCGCACCTTGCCCGCCTGCTGGATCTTCCGCAGGGCGGGCAGCGTTTCGTCGACGATTCTTTGCATCGGCACGAACTCGATGTCGTGGCAGAGGATGATGTCGAGGTGGTCGGTGCCCAGGCGATGCAGCGACACGTCCACGCTCTCCGCCACCCGCCGCGGCGAGAAATCGAAGTGCGGCAGGTCATAGCGGCCAAGCTTCGTGCAGAGGAGATAGTCCTCGCGCGGCACGTTCCGCAGCGCCACGCCGAGCAACACCTCGCTCATCCCCCGGCCGTAGAAGGGGCTCGTGTCGATCAGGGTCAGGCCGCAGTCGATCGCCACCCGCACGCTCGTCATGGCCTCGTCGAGCGTGATCGAGCGAAACTCCTGCCCCAGCGACGAGGCTCCAAAGGCGAGAATCGGCACCTCGAGTCCGGTGGCACCAAGGGGACGTGTCTTCATACGGTCACATGCTTCCGTCGGGCTGGAGACGTTCACGAAAAGGTGCGGCAGCCGACGGACAGCAGCAGATTGGCCCATGGCTGCCGGTCGGCGGTCTGGATCGTGAGCACGTGGTCGACCGAGGCGACCGCCTCGTAAAAATCCCACTTCAGGATCGGCTCGAGCGTGCAGGAACTCTGCGCGGCGGCCAGGATCCGGCGATACTCGTCCCAGACCGGCGGGTCGCCCGGCGTGGCGGCCGCGTAGGAATCGGTGCGGTCGACGCCCATCGTGTGCACCTCGTCGATCTGCACCGTGCCCAGAATCGCCTCGAGCACCTGCGCGACCGTGGGCACGCCCGGCATGAGCTGGAGGCAGACGAGCTCCGCCCGCGGCCCCCGCTTGGTGGCGGCGGGATAGTTGCCGTCGGCGATGAGCACCTTCGAGTGGTGCCCGGACTGGGCGAGAATCCTGAGAATCTCTGGATGGAGCAGGGGGGTATTGAGCATGGTTTGCTGGACGCTTTCAAAGATTGAAACGATGGTTCAGGAGTCCACGGGGCGGGCCGCTTGTGGGTTGTGAGGGTGACCCGGTTTTCCCTCGCTTGCGCTTCGGGCTTGTCTGGTGTCGGGGCCGCTGTCTCGCAGGCTCGCGATCGTCTGCCGGGCGGCGGCGAGAGGGGAGGGGAGCGGAAACACTTCCGCCGACAAAAAGCCCTCGTAGCCGATCGTCCGCAGCGCGGCAACGACCGGCTCGGCGGCGGTGTGCCCAAGGCCCATCGCCAGCCGGTTGGAATCGGCCCAGTGGACGTGCCCCACCCGCCGGCCGGCGGCCACGAGCGCGGCAGATACGTCCGCCTCCTCGATGTTCATGTGGAACAGGTCGCAGAGCAGTTGCACGGCGGCGAGCCCCCGCGCCTCGAGCCATGCCACGGCCTCGCCCTGCCGGTTGAACAGGTTCGTCTCGTAGCGGTTGAGCGGTTCGTAGAGCAGGGGCTGTCCCTGCGCGGCGGCCCGGGCCCCGAGCGCCTCGAGCGCCTCGGCCAGGTGATCGAGCGCCGTCTCGCGCGACATGTGCCCCTCGCACCTGCCCTGCATCGAGCCGATGATGACAGGGGCCCCGAACTCGCCGGCCACGTCGATGATACTGGCGATAAAATCCAGCGCCGCTCCCCGCACCGCGGCCTCGTCATGGCAGAGGTGGAGCTTCTGCCTCACCCACCCGGCACCGCTGCCCACCGCCGCCAGCGTCAGGCCATGCTCCGCGAGCAGCCGCCGGATCTCTGTCGCGGGAAAGGCGGCGGCGGACTCGGGAAAAAGCTCCACGGCATCGAAGCCAAGTTCGGCCGCGGTGCGGCAGGCGGCCGCGAGGCCGTCCCCCGCTGCGGTCGTGTGCCACACGAAGGGGCCGTGTCGTGCCTCGGGCACCAGGCAGATTGTGATGGCGGATTGGAAAAAGGGGACGCAGCTCATTTCTGCCCCCTGTTTTCTTGGACTGGAAAAAGCAGCTGGAAATGAGCTGCGTCCCCTTTTTCTTGCAGGAAGAGCGGGCGCAGGTGCCGCTCGAACAGATTCTCGGTCACCTGCCGGGCCACGATGTCACGGTTGGCGTCGAGCAGGTCGGTGTACCGCGTGCCCTGCTTCGCCGCCACCTTGAAGGACACATGGAGCAGCTGGCGGACATGGGCGTTGAACGCCGGGTCCGTCGGCACGTGGCGGATGGCGGCGGCGAGCCGGGGGCCGCTCCAGCCGCCGACCTCCGCGGCCGTCGGCAGCCGCGCGCGATCGATGTCGATCACGGTCGCATACGGACCGCAGAGTTCGTCGACGTGGTCGAGGGCGTAGGCATAGATCTCCTTGGCAAGCGTCAGGCCATCGCCACCGGCCTCCGCCAGCCCGATCAGTTCCTCGAGCCACGTCGTGCCGGCCGTCTTCAGGTGCACGCCGGCGCCGGTGGCGGCAAGGAGCCGCCGGATCACGGGGTAGAGCGAGAACTTGTCGCTGCCCGAGTGCACCGACAGTTTGACCGTGCGGGGCAGGCCGTAGCGGTCGGCGGCGAACGCCAGCACCGCGATGTCGTCGGCAAACTCCCGCTCGAACTGCGCGAGATCGCCGACGTAATCGACCCCCTTGTTGAATCGGCCGGTGAACTTGGGAGCGATCGTCTCCAGGGGAACCCCCTCGTCGGCCAGCAGCGCCAGGATCACGAGCAGCTGGGGCGGCGTCTGCGGCAGATCGGTCTCGTCCATGCTCACTTCCGTGACGAACGGGCGGCCGGCCCGCCGCGCGAGAATGTGGCGATAGATCTCCCCCGCCTGCCGACAGGCGAGCAGATACTCCCTGGCGATCGCCCCGAGGCTGTCGGCGTCGAGTTGGATCGGCTCGTAGCAGCCGGGAACGTGCAGCCCGCCCACGAGTTCGCCATGGCGGGCGACGAAGGCCGCCACGTCGGCGTCACTGGCCGGCGCACCGATGCTGTCGGCCACGTCGATCGTGAAGAAGTCGCTCGAGTCCAGAAACCGGTCGACGGTCTCCAGCCGGATGTGGTCGGCGTCGACGAACCACGGATGGGGCCACCGCCGCGCGGCCACGGCGGCCGCGGCCGCCACCCGCACGCTCGCCGGCTCGCTGCCGATGAAACTGTGCTCGCGGTTCGACTTGTTCCAGACGGGGGCGACGATCACCCCGGTCGCCGCGAGCCGCTCGAACGCGGCCAACTGGGCCACGGCCTGATGGGCGAAACGATCGCCGACACCAAACGAAAAGCGAGGGAGGGACATGCGGTCACCGTTCGATAGGAGCACGGACCCAACAGCCCGTGCACTGTCGCTGTTCCCCCGCCGGCGAGCAATGATGATTCTTGACGGCAGGATGACTATTCTTGACCTCATGGCAGCGAGCAGGCGGCATACGACTGGTCGGAAGAAGCCGCCCTCGCGGCGGTTGCCCGGTTTCGTCTCCCGGCAGGTGGTGTCGGCCCGCCGCTGGTTTTTGAACCGCCGGCCAGTGCTCCGCCCCGACGGCCGGCCCGACATCCAAGTCGTCTGCGGTGGCTGTGAACGCGTTCGCGCCGACTACTGCGTCGATCGCGAGGACTTCCCCTACCTCTGCATCGAGTTCGTCGCCGCCGGCCATGGCACGCTCACCGTCCGCGGCCGCGATCACGACCTCGTGCCGGGGAGCGTATTCGCCTACGGCCCCGGCATCCCGCACACCATCCGCACCGATCCGCGACGGCGGCTGCTCAAGTATTACGTCGACTTCGTCGGCACCGCCGCCACCGCCCGCATGCAGACCGCGAGAATACCGCCAGGGAGCGTGCTGCGGGTGCCGCAGCCGCACGACGTCGGCGAGATCTTCGGCCTTCTCCAGCAGTGCGGCCTCGCGCACTCCTCCCACGCGCCCGCCCTCTGCGCTCAACTGCTCGGCGTGGTGCTCACGAAGATCGCCGAACGCGGCCTGCGGGCCGACGCCGTCGATCCCAAGTCGCTCGACACCTACAAGCGCTTCCGGGCGTTTCTTGCCCGCGAGCGGCTCCGGCTCTCGAGTGCCGCGGAGGCTGCCCGTGACTTCGGGATCTCGACGGCCTACGCCTGCCGCCTCTTCAAACGGTTCGACACGACGAGCCCCTATCAATATCTGCTTCAGGAGCGGATGAACCTCGCCGCCGACCTGCTCGCCCGCCGGGAGGCGGAAGGCGACAGGCTGCTCGTGAAACAGGTGGCGGCCCATCTGGGCTTCGCCGACCAGTATCAGTTTTCACGGGCGTTCAAGCGGACCTTCGGCGTCAGCCCGGCCCGCTTCCAGTGGGAGACGGCCGGCGGGCCGTGAATCACGGGGGCGCGTCGAAGGGGAGCCGGGATCGGCGGAAGCTCGAGGAGCATTTGGATTTTTCTCCTCCCAAAAGGCAGGAGCGGCACCGGGGTGGCGGAGAAAAATCCACCGCGACGAGACTTCTGCCGTCCCGGCGGGGCGTCGCCACGGATGGTCCGCCATCTGCATTCCCTCGCTCGCGCTTCGGGCTTGGATGAAGGCTGGGGATCACGGGCGCGACGTCAGACGTCGAGGTGTTTCACGTCGAGGGCGTGCCGCTCGATGAAATCGCGGCGTGGCTCCACCTTTTCACCCATCAGCACGCGGAACAGGTCGTCGGCCGCGGCGGCGTCGGTCATGGTCACCCGCAACAGCGTGCGATTGGCGGGGTCGAGCGTCGTATCCCGCAGCTCCTCGGCGTTCATCTCGCCAAGACCCTTGAACCGCGTGATCGACAGCCCCTTCTCGCCCGCCCGCCGTACGGCGGACAGCAGGCTCCGCAGGTCCTCCAGCCCGATCTCGCTGTCACCACGGCGGAGTTTGTACCGCGGCTCCTCGGAGCCCGTGCGGTCCTGCGGCAGGAGCGACTCGGTGCCAAAGCCCATCTGCTCCAGTTCCTTGAGTCCCGCGTTGATACTCCGCACCTCGTGCAGGTCGACCACCACGAGCTGGTCGTTGCCGGTGTCGGCCGCCGTACCCGGCGTGGGATCGGTCAACTCCTCCTCGGGCTTGCCCACGGCCAGTTCGCCACCCGCCGCCTTTTCCTTCGTCTTCACGAAGGCTTCGAGTTGGTCGCGGCTGGTGAACCAGTGCTCCTCGAGGCCATAGTAGACGTGGTACATCGGCAGCTTGCCGCTCGACGCATCCCGCCTGACCACATGCTCGCGGAGGCTGATACCCCGTTTTTCCAGGGCCACGAGCGCATCCTCGAGCCCGGACAGCGTGCGGCAGAGTTTCTGCATCTCTTCGCCGGCGATCTCCCGCCCGTCTCCGGGCAGAAAGACACCCTCGCCGAGGCCCTGATCGAGGAGTTGCGTCTTCATCTCCTCCTCAGTCTGCACGTAGTAGGTCTGCTTCTTCGTCCGCACCCGGAAGAGCGGCGGCTGGGCGACATAGACATGGCCGGCGGCGACGAGTTGATACATCTGCCGGTAGAAGAAGGTGAGCAGGAGCGTCCGGATGTGGGAGCCGTCGACGTCGGCGTCGGTCATGATCACGACTTTGTCGTACCGCCGCTTGCCCAGGTCGGCCTCGGCACCGATACCGGCGCCGATCGCCGAGATCACGCTCCGCACCTCTTCGTTGGCGAGCACCTTGTCATCGCGGCTCTTGTAGGCGTTGATGATCTTGCCCCGCAGGGGCAGGATCGCCTGATACTCGCGACGCCGGCCACCCTCGGCCGACCCGCCGGCCGAATCACCCTCCACCAGATAGATCTCGCATTTCTCGACGTCGCGGCTGGTGCAGTCGCGGAGTTTGCCGGGCAGCCCGCCGCCCGAGAGAGCTCCCTTCCGCTCCCGCAGGAGGGCCTTTGCCTTCAAGGCCGCCGACCGGGCCTCGGCTGCGAGCACGCCCTTCTGGATGATCGCCTTGGCGCTCTTCGGATTTTCCTCGAGGTATTTGGTGAGGAAATCGCCGACCGCCGAGTTGATGATGCCTTCGACCTCGCCGTTACCGAGTTTCGTCTTGGTCTGCCCCTCGAACTGCGGATGCGGCACCCGCACGCTGATCACCGTCGTGAGTCCCTCGCGGACATCCTCGCCGGTCGGCACCAGGTCCTTGTAAATGCCGCTCTTCTTGCCGTAGGCGTTGAGCGTGCGGGTGAGCGCCGAACGGAAGCCCGACACGTGCGTGCCTCCCTCGGTGGTCGTGATGTTGTTGACGTAACTGTGGACGTTTTCCGTGTACTCGGCCGTGTACTGCAGCGCGATGTCCCACGACACACCCTCGGCCTCGCCACGGATCGAGATCACGTCGGAATGGATCGCGTCGCTCGAGCGGTTCAACCACTCGATGAATTCCACCACGCCCCGCTCGTAGTGATACTCCTCTTTCTGACCACTGGCGGCGTCGGTGAAGGTGATCCGCACCCCCGAGTTCAGAAACGCCAACTCCTGCAGCCGGCGGGAGAGGATGTCCCAGGAAAACTTCGTCTGCGGGAAGATCTGCGGATCGGGTTTGAACGTCGTTTTCGTGCCGGTGCGGCCGGTCGTCCCCATCTTCCGCACGGGCCCTGTCGGTTCGCCCCGCTGGTATTCCTGCTGCCAGACATACCCCTCACGGGAAACCTCGACCTCACACCACTCGGAAAGAAAGTTGACCACAGTCACGCCCACGCCGTGGAGGCCGCCCGAGGTCTGGTAGGCGCCTTTTTCAAACTTGCCGCCGAACTTGAGCACCGTCATCACCCCCTCGAGGGTGGAGACGTCGCGGTCCATCTCCTCGGAGAGTTGCGGATGGCGGTCGGTGGGGATGCCGCGGCCGTCGTCTTCGACGGTCACGCTGCCGTCGACGTTGACCGTGACGCTCACGTGCTTGGCGTGACCTGCCATGCACTCGTCGATCGAGTTGTCGACCACCTCGTAGACGAGATGATGCAGTCCGCGGGAGGTGTTGTCGCCGATGTACATGCCGAAGCGTTCACGCACATGCTCCCGGTCGGAGAGATGCTTCAAGTCGGCAGACGTGTAGTGGGTCTGCTGTGATTCATCGGCCATGGCGGAAGTCTCCCAAAAAAGAACCAAATCCTGCGAATACCAACATGTCGAACATCAGTGATCAGCCAGCATCGACGCGGCCCGCGTCGACCATCACCCGGCAGCGGATGTCGGTGATGCCCTCACCGGGAACGAGTTGACCGAGTCTGGCCAGCACGTCCCGCTTGTGAAACCCCATCTCCTGCACGAGGGCCGAATGACTCACGAACACCTCGAGCACGCCCCGCCGGACGAGCCCCGGCTGGGAGCAGCCCCGCAGGGTGGCAGGAGCCACCTCCTGCCAGGCGGCCGCCAGCCCCTCGCCCCCATGCTGGCGGTCATAGCCCGTGCGGGCCAACAGCCGTGACATCACGCTGCCGATCGTACGCGGGCCGGGGACGGCGGTCTGGTTCCGGGAGGGCAGCATCGTGAAGGCATCCATCTCGTCGTGACAGGGGAACGGGCGGCAGACGCGTCGTGAAACCTAATCGGCCGCCAGCGGCATGATCACGTAGCCATACCCGTCGTCGGTGCGGCAGACGCAGGCGCTCTGGGCGTCGGTGAGCTCCACCGTGACGTTCGTGGCACCGTCGAGCACCCGCAGGAATTCGCTCATGAATCGGGGATCGAGCTTGATCTTCACGGTGGGCCCGGCATGCTCGATCGGCAATTCGATCCGGCTTTCCCCGCTCTCGGCCGACCGGCCCGACAGCACCAGTTGCCCGGGCTCGAACGAGAAATCGACCCCCTTCGACTGTTCGCTCGTCACGATCGCCGCCTGCCTGACCGCCGCGAGCAGTGGGCCGGCCACGATCTTCACCCGCGCCGCATCAGGCCGATCGGGAAACACGTCGCGCCAGCGGGGAAACCGTCCGTCCACGAGCCGCGCGGAAATGGTCGTCGGTCCCGTCTTCACGAGGATCTCGGTCCCCCGCTTCGCCACCAGCACCGGGACGCTCGCATCGCCCAGACACCGCTCGATGAGTTGCATCGCCCGGGCCGGCACGATCGGCTGCGCGTCGGCGGGAGTGCCATCCTTCACCCCTGCCGGCCCTTCCATCTTGGCGAGCCGTCGGCCGTCGGTCCCCACGGCGATCACACTCGCCGGAGCGGACTCAGCCGACAGTTCCAGGAGCACGCCGCCCAAGGCATAACGGCTCGACTCATTGTCGGTGGCGAACACGGTGCGCCGCACCAGTTCCCGGACCAACGGCTGAGTCAGTTCGAAACAGGCGTCCGTCGGGAAGGTGGCGACCGAGGGAAACTCGAGCGGATCCTCCGCCGGCAGTCGGAACTCGCTGCGGGGAGCCTTGACGACGGCGGCTGTTCCGTCGGAGTGAATGTCGAAGACGGTGCCCGCTTGGCTCTCCCGCACGATTGCCATCAGGCGGCCACTCGGCAACAGCACGGCACCGGCAGCGCCCGCCTCGCTCGCCTCCAGTTCGATGCGAATTCCCACCTCGAGATCGGTCGCCGACAGCACGGCCGATGCTCCCTGCACTTCCAGTTTCACGTTCGAGAGCACGGGCTTGGGTGAACGGGCCGGCACGACAGCCGACGCGCTCTGCAGGGCGGCGAGCAACGGCTCGCGAGTGAGACGGACTTTCATCGAAAAACGGCTGTCCTTTCCACGAACCCGTACCGGGCACGGCCCCGTCCACAGGACGGTCTCGACTCGGTCATGGCACAGGTTTTGAGCCCGTCAGTGTACCCGACGCGGGACCGTCTGGCATGCCCCTGCGCGATCGTCGGGGCGGGGGTGGTTCCGGGATTCAGTTCTGCTTCTTTTCATTTCTTTGCAGGAAAGAAAGAGCAGATAGGAAAGAAAGAAGGAGGAGGAACAGGGGTGAGCCCTCGAGACAGCCGACAGGCGAACAACGGGGGAGAGGGCCGACCACCGTCAAACACGGTTTTTCGCGGCTAAAAGCGTTTGTTCCGGCAGTACGGGCAAGGGTGTCTCGATGTGGAAAACCTGCTGGTTTGCCGTCGGCTGGGTGTCGTGCGGCCGATGGTGGCATGTCTGGTGAGCGTGGTGTGGCTGACTGCTCGCTGTGAAACCGTTGCCGACCGGCCGACGATCGGGTGTGGTTGACGTGTCGATCGAATTGTCGGCTCCCGGCAGAGGGTGTTTCCGATCGCCAACTGACACGCGGCCGACAGCCACCTGCGGAGGTGCGGCGAGGGGGGAGAAATGGTATCGCTGAGTCCTTCAGGTTTTTGGGAGCCCCCTTTTGTGCCGCCTCGGAACGCAGTAGCCTGTCGTTGAGTCAGTGGACTGTGTTCTCGATTCGCTTCGTGTCGGCATGGAGGCCGCGTTCCCCACCGGGACGATTGCCCGTGTCTGCCGCCGCCACTGTGCCACCGCCGCCACCCGTGCAGCCACGACCGCCGGTGGCTCACCGGCTCGTGCACCATGCCCTGTCAGCCGTCACCGTCGGTGGCGCTCCCGGTGCCTGCGGGGCCTACAATCCGGTGGTGATCGTGGGGCCGGCGGGTTCCGGAAAATCCCGGCTGCTGGCCGACTGGTTTCTCGAGCACAGCCACGGTGCCACGGATGATCATGCCAGGGCTGCCGCAGTGATGTGGGATGGACGATCGTTGGACCGTGAACTGGCCGCCGCCCTGTCGCAAAACACGATCGATAAGCTCCACCAGCGGTTCGTGGCTGCCCGGCTGATCATCATCGACAATGTCGAACAGATCACCGCCTGGGATGCCCAGCGGATGCTCGCCCATCTCTTCGACACGGCAGTGGCGTCGGGCACGGTGTTCGTCGCCACCCTGCGGACGCATCCGATCGCCTGCACGAGCCTCGAGCCTTCGCTGGCCTCTCGTCTGTCGGGTGGCCTGGTGGTATCGATGCCCCCCGCCGCCACCACCCGCTGTCTTCCCGACACGGACACGAGCGACCAGCGGGAGATATCCCTCCGTCGGGTGATCGGTGCCACCGCGCGGCGGCACGGCCTGACGGCTGCCGATTTGGTCGGTCCATCCCGCTGTCGGCAGGTGTCACAGGCCAGAGGGATGGCCATGTATCTGGCGCGGCGGCTCACGCAGAAGAGCCTCCAGTCGATCGGTGCCGCGTTCGGCGGTCGTGATCATACGACCGTGCTGCACGGGATCCGTGTCACGGAGGCGCGGCGGTCGCTTGATCCCGGCGTCGCCACCGATATCGAGCAACTCATCGAGACGCTCCTCGCTCGGTAATCCGGCACCGTACACTCAAAGGATGGCAAGGCCTCCGTCCATCTATCTCGATCATGCCGCCGCCACGCCGCTGCACCCGGAGGTGGAGGCGGCCGTCGCGGAGGCCCAGGCGATCGCGTATGCGAATCCCTCGAGCCAGCACGCCGCCGGCCGCATGGCGCGGCGTCTGCTCGAGGAAGCCCGCGAGCGGATCGTCGAGTTGCTCGGCGGCCAGGGCGGCGGAGTCCACCGCGACCGGTTGGTGTTCACATCCGGGGCGAGCGAGGCCAATCGGCTGGCGATCCTCGGCATGGCGGCAGCCGCGGCCCCTGCCGGCGACCTGTTTTTTTCTCGCCGCGATCACCCGAGCAGCGTGCATGCCGTTCTCACCGTAAGCCGGCAGGGCTGGCGGCTCCATGAACTGGGGCTGGACGCCACGACTGGTCTTGTCAGAACAGCCGCGTCCGCGGCCATCGTGCAGCGGGGGGCGACCGGGCCGCGGATCGTGTCGCTCACGCTCGTCTGCGGCCAGACAGGTTCGATCGAAGACCTCTCCCCCTTCGGTGGCGGTCACATGACGGGCGTCTTCGTCCACGTCGATGCAACGCAGGGAGCGGGCCTTTTGCCGCTGGTGTTTCGCGACCTTCCCGCCGCCACGCTCTCCCTGGCACCGCACAAGTTTGGCGGTCCCCGCGGCATTGGCGGGCTGGTGATCCGCAGCGGTGTCGCACTCGAACCGGTGCAGGCCGGCACGCAGGAGCAGGGGCTGCGGGGAGGGACGGAATCCGTGCCGCTGGCAGTGGGGTTCGCCCGGGCGTTGGAACTGGCCGCCGCCGACCGCGAGCATGCGGCCGTTCGGGTGGCCGGCCTGCGGGACCGCCTCGAGACCCGCCTCATCGACGTCGCTCAGCGAGCCGGGATCGAGGCCCGCGTGATCGCCGCCCACGCCACCCGCTGCCCGCATATCGCCACCATCGCGTTCCCCGGTCTCGACCGCCAGGCCTTGGCGATGGCGGCGGATCTGGCCGGCGTCTGCCTGGCGACGGGAACCGCCTGTACGAGCGGATCGAGTGAGCCGGCGCCGGCACTGGTTGCCATGGGACTCGAGCCGGAGGTGGTCCGTGGGGCGGTGCGGTTGAGCGTCGGCCCCATGACGACGGCTGCCGACATCGATCACGCGGTCGAGCGGCTCACGCCACTGTTTACTCAACCGGCGTGATCGGATTTTCTCGGGTCGTGTCGAACCAACCGTCAGCGGCGTCGCGGCTGCATGGCGTAGAGCGAGACATTCTCCAGATTGCGTTGGACCTTCATCCGCAACGGAGTCGACTCCAGATTCGTGTAGGCGATCGGTACGTCCAGGCTGGATTGCGTGTCACGCTGCAGCGTCACGCGGTAGATGCCAGCCGGAAGGCCGCTGATTGCAAAGTTGCCATCGGCCGATGTGGTGACCCGTGACGGAGTGAACTGGCCACTGGCGGCGTGGAACTGGAGTTCGACTCCCGCCAAAGGCTTGCGTTCAAGCAGCATGGTGCCGGCCACGGAGTAGCGAGAGGAACCGAAGAGCAGGACGGCCCCGGCTATGAGCAGGACACAGCCGCCGCATACCAGCCCAGCGATGAGCGGCCTGCGAGACTTTTTCGCTGGCGACTGCTGGGCTCGCGGATTCCGCTGCTGCCCCGGAGTTTCGGCCGGCGCCGTATCGAGCGACTGGCTGATTTTCGCGAGCACGGCCTCGTCGACGGCCTGGCCGCGGTCGCGCCGGCGATTGAGGTCCTTGATATTCGCCATGGCCAACTGTGCCGCCAAGGCGGAGCCGCTGGCATCGACCTGGGACTGTTTCCCGCGGTCTTTCAGCCTCGGCTTCCATTCGCGTTCCTTGCGGCGGAGTTTCGACGACCCGTGGGATGAACTCATCGGCGATTCCTCCTGTGGTCAGGGGGCGAGTGGCTGGTCGGCCAGACGGAAGCTTACCCCATAGAACGCCGGGAAAGGTATGAGTTTTTGATGAGAACAGACCCTCCTGCAGGAGGGTCTGTTCTGGCGTTTCGTCCGGAAACTCCTATTCTAGCGAGGGCGGGAGACACCCTTCATCCAGCCGCCGGATCTCGAGGTGGGCTGCCTGGTCGCCCGCAGGAAAAAAGTGGATCCATGGGCAATTCCAAGCACGTGGTGATCATCGGCGCCGGCCCGGCCGGCCTGACGGCCGCCTACCTGCTCACGCGGGCCGGGGCGGCGGTCACCGTTTTGGAGCGGGATCCCCGGTATGTCGGCGGCATCTCCCGAACGGTCGAATACCAGGGCTTTCGGTTCGACATCGGCGGGCACCGGTTCTTCTCCAAGTCGCAAGAGGTGGAGGACCTGTGGACGGAACTCCTGGGCGACGACCTACTGCACCGTCCGCGTTCGTCACGGATTTATTACGGGGGCAAGTTCTACGCCTACCCGCTCAAGGCTTTGGAGGCGCTCCGCAACCTGGGCATCGTCGAGTCGGCGCGGTGCGTCGCCTCGTATGCGAAGGCCCGGCTGTTCCCGGTGAAAAATCCGCGGACATTCGAGGATTGGGTCTCGAACAAGTTCGGAAAGCGGCTCTTCGGCATCTTTTTCAAGACCTACACCGAGAAGGTGTGGGGGATGAGTTGCCGCGAGATCTCGGCCGACTGGGCCGCCCAGCGGATCAAGGGGCTTTCCCTGTCCACGGCGATCATGGCGGCCCTGTTGCCGAAAAAGAAAAAACCGGCGGACCGTTCGCAGACGATCAAGACGCTCATCGACACCTTCCGCTATCCGCGGAAGGGCCCCGGGATGATGTGGGAGGCGGCGGCCGACCGCACGCGGGCGCAGGGGGGCACGATCCGCATGGGCGCCCATGTCACGGCGCTCGAGAAGCTGCCTGAGGGGAGCCGCTGGCGGCTGGGTTTTCGTGCGGGAGCAGGCGGCGCGGGCGATGTCGAGTGGATCGAGGCCGATCACGTGATCTCCTCGGCCCCGATGCGGGAACTGGCCGCCTGCATCCGGCCAGCCCTGCCGGTCGCCGTGCTCGAGGCCGCGGCGAAGCTACGGTACCGCGATTTTCTCACCGTGGCGCTCATCGTCCGCCCGACCAACCGGTTCGACGACAACTGGATCTACATCCATGAGCCGGGCGTGAAGGTGGGTCGCGTGCAGAACTTCGCCAGCTGGTCGCCGGAGATGGTGCCCGACAAAAATCTTGCCTGCTACGGACTGGAATACTTCTGTTTCGAGGGGGATGGGCTCTGGTCGAGTTCCGATGCCGATCTTGTGGCGCTCGCCTCCAGGGAGCTCGAGTCGCTTGGGCTCGTGAAGGCCGGCGACGTGATCGACGGCCACGTCGTCCGCCAGCCGAAGGCCTATCCCGTCTACGACGACGAGTATTCCCGGCACGTGGAGACGATCCGCAGCGAACTCGAGGCCCACTATCCAGGCCTGCATCTGGTGGGCCGCAACGGCATGCACAAGTACAATAACCAAGACCATGCCATGATGACGGCGATGCTGACCGCGCGAAACATCATCGCCGGAGAACAGCTCTTTGACGTCTGGAACGTGAACCAGGACGCCGAGTATCACGAGGCGGGCGACCGTGGCGCCCAGGTCACTGATACGAGTGGCCGGCTCGTGCCCAGACGGCTTCCTTCGCGGTCGGCGTGACTGCATGCCGACGGTGTAATTTCGGCAAGGATGCCCCGATGTCTGAGCGAGTGAGGCTTTCCGTCGCCCAGCGTTTAACCGTCCAGAACGTCGCGATCGCAGCGGTCATCCTGATCGCGTTCGGCAGGATTGTTTCCCACGGCTGGATCAATTTCGATGACCCGATCCATGTCACGGAGAACCCCTCTTTTTTCCCTCTGTCGTGGCGGGAGCTTGGCGGTTTCTGGGTGCGTTCTTACGAGCACCTCTACGTACCCGCCAGCTACATGCTCTTCGCGGCCGAGTGCATGGCGAGTCGCTGGCTCCAGGGCGACGGGCCGATGGCCGTCCCCCGCCCCGGTCTCTTTCATGCCGTGAGCCTTGCGCTCCACGTTGCCACCTCACTGCTCGTTGTGCGGCTCCTGAGGCGGTTCACCACACAGCCCTGGGCTGCGGTCGTGGGTTGCCTCCTGTTCGCGCTGCACCCGCTCCAGGTTGAGTCGGTCGCATGGATCGCCGAGCAGCGCGGCCTGCTCGCCGCCGTGTTTTCGCTCCTGGCAATCGATCAGTTCCTGGAGTGGACCGAACGCACCACGGACCGGTCGCCCGCGAGGGCAACCTATGCGATTGCGACCGGCGCCCTCGTCGTCGCGCTGCTGGCGAAGCCGTCGGCCGTCGTCACGCCGCTGCTCGCATTCGCGCTCGCCAGCCACGGCCGGAAAATACCCTGGCCCACGCTCGTTCGGGCGCTCGCCCCGTGGGCTGTGCTGGCGGTTGCGGCTGCTGTCTGCACGCGGTTCGCGCAGCCTGCCAAACTGACGCGGGTGCACGTGCCGCTGATCGCCCGGCCACTTGTCGCGGGCGACGCCCTTGCGTTTTACACGGGCAAACTTCTCGTGCCGACGGACCTGTGCGTGGTGTACGGGCGGTCGCCGCAGGTGGCGATCGCCGATCCATATGCCCCGTTCTCGGCCGGTCTCGTGGCGCTGGCATTCGCCTGGGTGCTGTTCTCGCCGCACGGTCGCGGGTGGAGGCTGCCGCTGGCGGTCTTCGTCATCCCGCTGTTGCCGGTCCTGGGATTCACCGCGTTCGTCTACCAGAACCATTCCACGGTCGCCGATCGCTACATGTATCTCGCGATGCTCGGCCCGGCGCTCGGGGCAGCCATGGCAAGCGACCGGCTGAGGCGTGCCGACGCGGCTCGTGCCGGCTGGGCGCCGCCGCTGGCCGTCTGCCTCGCCGTCGCCGTCTGCTATCTGCCGCTCACCTGGCGACAAGCGGGCCTCTGGCGGGATTCGCTGACGCTCTTCACCCGCACGCTCGATTCGGGCCATGAAAGCGCGGTCGCCCTCAACAATCTCGGCGTCGCGCTCACGGATCTCGATCGTGCCGGCGAGGCGTTGCCACACCTGCTGCGCGCCGTCGAACTGGATGCCGCGGATGCCAGGGCGCAATCCAATCTCGGCGTCGCGCTCACGGAGCTCGATCGCGCGGGCGAGGCGTTGCCCCACCTGCTCCGCGCCGTCGAGTTGGATGCCGCGGACGCAAAAGCCTGGTTCAATCTGGGAAATGCCCACGTGGCCGCGGGCGACTTAGCGACGGCCTGCCCGGCGTTCGAGCGGAGCCTCGAACTTGACGGCGGGCGGTTCAAGGCCTGGAACAATCTGGGGCTCGCGCGGCTGGTCAACGGGGATGCGGCGGGGGCCGAGGCGGCATGGCGACGGAGCATCCGTATCCGGCCGGATTTCGGCGACGCCCGGCTCAACCTCGCCAAACTGTTGCTTTCACGCGGTGAATTGGCGAGTGCCGCGGACCACGTGCAGGCGGTGCTCGAGCGGGATCGGTCGGATGCCGAAGCCCACAACCTGCTGGGCGTCATTCTTGCTGAAGCGGGCCAACCTCGCGAGGCCGTGGGCTGCTTCGAGGCCGCGGTGGAGCTCGAGCCGCAGCGGGGGGATTTTCGCGCGAATCTCGAACGGGCTCGGAGGGCGGCCCGGCCCATCGGGCAGTCAGTACCATGATCACCCGAGTTGGCGGCTCTGCATCCGCGACTCGCCAATGTGACCTTCCTCCCTTGGTTTGCTCCCCTCCGGATTCTCTCTCTGGATGGGTGCTGTCGAAGGGGGGCAGGTCAGTTTCGCAGCAACGTTCCAAGGGTACCACCGAAGACCCACGAAACCCTCGCACTCCGTCCGATAGGCACGGTCGCCGGATCGCTTCTTGCCGGCGGCTCGGTACCATAGTCGGTCCCGGCTCTCGAGTCATGCATCATGCGGTTACCATTTTCACCGGCGACTCTGGCAAACGCTGCGGCGGGCTATGCTGCGGCAAGGAATGCCCCGATGAATGTTCGAGCGAGGCGTTCCATCACCGAGACCATCGTGATCGCGGCCGTCATGATCGTCTACGGACAAATCGTCTATTATGGGTGGCTCAACTACGACGACGAAATCAATGTCACTGAAAATCCGTGGCTGAATCCCGTTACGGTTCGCGGCCTGGCACACCTGTGGAAACAGGCTTACGCGGGGTTGTACATTCCAGTCGCATATACCTTTTTCGCGGCGGAAGCCATCGCCAGCCGATGGCTTTCTGGCGCGTCTCCCGGCGCGATTCCTGATGCATCGTTGTTTCGGTTCGTGAGCCTGGGGCTGCAGTCCTTGAATGGTCTGCTGGTGCTGCACCTTCTCCATCGAGGGCTTGGCTTTGGTCGAATGGCGGCGACGCTGGGAGCCTTGCTCTTTGTCATTCATCCGGTTCAGGTTGAGGCCGTCGCATGGATTTCCGATCAACGCGGTTTGCTGTCGGCAGCGTTTGGCCTCTTGGCTGTGGGGTTGGCATTCCACGGCGGGACCGTGCGGAATGGAGCCTGGAGCGGCAAGGATGTTTTCGCTCTCGGCCTGTTTTTCCTTTCGCTGCTTGCCAAACCGCAGGCTGCGTCACTTCCTTTGATAATGCTCGTCTTGGGCGGCTCGAAAGCAAAGAGGGATGATCAGACCCCAGCCTTTCGTAACTGGTGCCTGTTTGTCGTGCCGTGGATGGTTGTGGTCATCGTCGTAGCAATCGTCTCCCGCTCGCTCCAGCCGGGCGAGGCGGTGGCGGAGCCGATTCGATTGTGGCAGCGGCCCGTTGTGGCGGGGGACGCTCTTGCCCATCATGCTGAGAAGCTTTTTGTTCCCTGGAATCTTGCGGTTGATTACGGCCGCGGGCCGGATGTCATCCTCGCGGACAAACGCTCGCTCTGGGTAGCCGGTAGTGCGTGGCTGGTAGTTGGGCTATGCATGGCGTGGCCACGCCTGGCGTTCGCGAGAGTTCCCATGGGAGTCTGGGTGGCCGGACTGCTGCCGACGCTCGGATTTATGCCGTTTCTGCATCAGGGAATCTCAACGGTTGCTGATCGCTATGCCTACCTCGCGATGCTCGGACCGGCGATCGCATATGCGGCTGCGTGGAATGCCGCAGCAAATCGGCCTTGGCGGCCGTGTCTTCAGGCGATTTTGCTTGCCGGCCTCGTTCTGGCGGGGGCGGTGGCGCGAGGCCAGGTGCCTGTCTGGAGGAACTCGCAGACGCTGTTTCAGCAGTGCCTTCAAGTGAATCCAAACTCATTTGCAGCCCGGCTCAACCTCGGCACTGCGCTTGTGGAGGCCGGTCAGCTCCACGATGCCGTGCCTGTGCTTCGGTCGGCGATTGCGGCAAGTGGTGAATACAAAGTGAAATACAAGCCGCACGCCGCACTCGCCCAAGCGCTGCATCGGCTGGGCGAACGAGAAGAGGCCGAAAAGGCGTATCAACGCGCGATCTCACTCGCGCCCGAGTGGGCAAACCTTCGAAACGATTACGGCGTGCTGCTCGGGGAGAGCGGGCGGTTTTGTGAGGCCGTTCATTGTTTTCGCGAGGCCCGCCGGCTGGGGCTCGACACCCCAGAGGTGCGTCGGAATCTTGCCGCAGCCGAGACGCGATGTGGCGAGCAGCCGACGGACAAGTAAAGCTGCGAATCACCTGGCGGCATGCCCGTGCGGCTGCGGTGTCCAACGGCGACTTCGAGCGGGCTCGCGAGGCTGCCCGCATGATCGAGCGGGATGAGTGACTGGGCCCTCGCGGGACTATCTGCCAAGGGTTCCTTTGAAGGGCAACCGATCCCGGCTGGCGATGGATACCGCTCTCTCATCCACCATGAGCCTGGGCCGCTGGGTAGCGTCTTGAGGGCCACATCCGAGGGGTAGTTCCGCCGCCGTATCGGTGGCCCCGCCATCGCAACAGGTCAAATTTTCAACTGCTCCCCAACGTCGTGTCGATCGTCGCCGGTCGCTTGACGGTCGATACGCCTGTTTCACACGCCTTTTTCGCGTGGTGGCGTCGTCGCCCCGGAATCCAGCGCCCTCACATAATTCTCACAACAGATACACAATCGGCTCATCGTCTGCCCGTAGCCTGCCTGAGCCGACCCAGAGGCTGTCTCCGGGGCGGTGCTATCACCGGTTCCCAGTACCAACCAAAGGGATTGCTTTATGCGTTCTTCATCGTTCCAGAAACGGGGCGGCTTCACGCTGGTGGAGTTGCTCGTCGTCATTGCGATCATCGGGCTGCTCGTGGCTCTGTTGCTTCCGGCTCT